>JAIDME010000394.1 GCA_029050705.1 Acetatifactor sp. | reverse complement strand
GCTGCGCCCATGTGGGGTGTCTTGCTCACCGTCTCCTCCACAAATGAGTTCCACTCTTTACAGCCCGGGCACTGTCCCATCCACTTTGAAGACTCATACCCGCAGTTCTGGCAAAAAAATACCGTTGTCGACTTGCTTTTCGCCATATTCATCCCCACGTTTTCTTCTCACACTATTATGCGCGCTCTACTCTGACAGGTACTTCGCCCGCTGCTTCCAGTTCCACGCTTAAGGACAGCTTTCCTCCCAGGCCTGTGGTCATGGTTCCGATGCTCTTGCCGCCTACAAACACTTCATATTCTGTATCATCATCCAGGCCGATGGTAATCTGCGCGTCCTCGTCGCCCTCCACCACAAACTCCACGCCGCTCTCCTTTTCGGTATAATCCCGAACGCTGGTTCCCGGCACAGACTCATAGAGGAACATGCCGTTCTTTTCCAGTTTCGTAATATCTTTGAAGGTCTTTACCTTCAGCAGATCACCCTCATGCTGAAAATCCTCCACCTTTGCCTTCTGCGCCAATTTGTGATTGCCAAAACTGATTGCACCGCCCGCCTCACTGCGGATCAGCTCTTCCACAACTGCCATTTGTATACCCTCCTGTTTCCTTTGTCAGCCACAGCCTTGGACGCTCTCTGAAAAACAGTTTCGCATCCGCAGCTTATACACCTATTATAATCGAAAATTAAGCGCTACGCTATCCCTTTTTATTAGTAAACACTACTTTCCCGTTCTTGTACCCTGCCGTCACGACATCTCCCGGCTGCACCTTCTTCATCAGAATCTCTTCCGCCAGAGCATCCTCCACCACAGACTGAATGGCTCTTTTCAAGGGTCTTGCTCCCATCCTGACATCTGCATATTTTGTGATCAAATGCTCCTTCAGTGCTCCGGTCATGGATAACCGGATGTCCATCTGCTCCTCACACCGTTTATAAAGATTTGCGGCAAGAAGGCTTACAATAGCCTTCATGTCCTCGTTGTTCAACTGGTGGAACACAATAATGTCATCAATTCGGTTGACAAACTCCGGTTTGAAAGTTCTCTTTACCTCTTCCATAACGCCGGACTTCATCTTTTCATAGTCCCGCTTCGCGTCTGCCACCGCTGCAAATCCAAGATTCTTGGGATCAATGATCCGCTGTGCTCCCGCATTGGATGTCATGATCAAAATAGTGTTTTTAAAGCTGACCTTTCTGCCCTTGGAATCCGTGATATGCCCGTCATCCAGCACCTGAAGCAGAATATTAAACACATCGGGGTGCGCCTTCTCAATCTCGTCAAAAAGCACCACGGAATAGGGATTCCTGCGCACTTTCTCACTAAGCTGTCCCCCCTCCTCAAATCCGACGTATCCCGGAGGCGAACCGATCATTTTGGACACTGAATGTCCTTCCATGTACTCCGACATGTCAACCCGGATAATGGCGTCCTCAGAGCCAAACATGGCCTCTGCCAGAGCTTTGGAAAGTTCTGTCTTTCCCACTCCCGTAGGTCCCAGGAACAGGAAAGAGCCAATCGGACGCCTTGGATCCTTCAGCCCCACTCTGCCCCGCCGCATAGCTTTTGCCACTGCTGTCACGGCTTCTTCCTGCCCGATAACACGTTTGTGCAGAATACTTTCCAGCTTCAGCAGCCTCTCACTCTCCTTCTGGGCCAGCTTCTGCACCGGTATTTTCGTCCACATAGCCACCACATCGGCAATGTTGCTCTCTCCTATGATTATCTGCCTGCCGGTAGCGCTGTTCTCCAGCCTCTTCTTCGTGCGCTCGTACTTCTTTATCAGTTCATCCTGATTTCGTTTGATTTCCGCCGCCTGGGCAAAGGCCTCCATACGAATGGAGCGTTCAATCTGCAGATCCATTTTTTTAATCTGCTCCGTTATGACCTTCAACTTATCCGGCACGTCCGAGGAGCGCAGCCTGGCTCCGGCGGCAGCCTCATCAATTAAATCAATGGCCTTGTCAGGAAGGTTCCTGTCATTGATGTAACGCCCTGACAGCCTTACTGCCGCATCTACTGCCTCAGAGGTAATGGACACCTGATGATGCTCTTCATATTTTCCCTTAATTCCCTCCAGAATGCGGATTGCCTCCTCCTCCGTAGGTTCCTCCACATTCACCGGCTGAAACCGACGTTCCAAGGCAGCATCTTTCTCAATATATTTGCGGTACTCCGCTATAGTAGTAGCACCGATCATCTGCAGCTCTCCTCTGGCAAGGGAAGGCTTTAAAATATTGGAAGCATCGATAGCGCCCTCCGCTCCGCCTGCCCCGATGATAGTGTGCAGTTCATCCAGAAACAGAATCACGTTTCCATCGTCGATAACCTCTTTGATGACCTTCTTAATTCGCTCCTCAAACTCGCCTCTGTATTTGCTCCCCGCTACCATGCCTGACAAATCCAGAGTAAGCACCCGCTTATTCTTCACCGTAAATGGAACCTTTCCCTCCACTATGCGCTGTGCCAGTCCCTCTACTACCGCCGTTTTGCCCACACCCGGCTCACCGATGAGACAGGGATTATTCTTGGTACGGCGGCTTAGTATCTGAATCAGCCTCCTGATCTCATCCTCCCTGCCGATGACAGGGTCGAGCTTTCCCTCTCTTGCCATAGCCGTCAGATCCCTGCTGTACTGTCCCAGTG
>JAIDME010000393.1 GCA_029050705.1 Acetatifactor sp. | reverse complement strand
ATATTATACCGCAGGGCAATCTGTCGTTATGGGTTTAAACAGCGTCAGTTTGTCCTTTTCTATAGGGGAGTTTGTGGCTGTCACGGGCGAAAGCGGCAGCGGAAAATCGACGCTGGCCAAAGTGCTGGCCGGGATTCTGCCCTATGAAGGCGGGGAGATGTATGTGAACGGAAATCCCACATCTCATTACGGGCATCTTGAATGGGAACAGTATCGGGTCAACCGTGTCAGCTTTATTTCGCAGAATTATGATATTCTGCCCGGATGCTCCGTGCTGGAAAATGTAGTAAGCGCCCTGATCCTTGCGGGAATCGAAAAAGGGAAAGCTGTTTCCGAGGCAGAAGATATACTGAAACAGGTGGAACTTTCGGACCAGAAGAAGAGGAAGGCGGCCAAGCTGTCCAGCGGGCAGAAGCAGAGATTATCCATTGCAAGGGCTCTGGCGAAGCCTGCTCCGATTCTCATTGCGGATGAACCCACCGGCAATCTGGACGGCGAAAACAGTGAAAAGATAATTCGGATGCTGGCTGCCGCGGCAAAGGAGCGGCTGGTCATCATGATCACTCATGACTATGATGAGGTAGAGGAACTGGTCTCACGGCACATTACTGTCCGAGACGGCGTAATTGATTCGGACGCTGTGCTGCGTCCGGCAGAAGGAAGTGTTTCCCACGGTTCGCCGGAAAAAAAGATATTTAAAAATCTGAGCTGGTATATAACAGGTCTTCAGGCGGCTTCCCGTCCTGTATGGTCTGCTATTATGCTGCTCTTTTTTATGCTGACTGCCGTTTCCCTGTTTGTTTTTCTGGGGACTTTTACGGTGAATCTGGATGACAGTTCCACACGATATTATGACGATTCGGTCTTTGCCGACGGCAGTAAAGATCGTATTGTGGTGGCAAAAAGTGATCTGTCGGAAATGACATCGGAGGAGCTGGAGAGACTTCTTGAGGTGCCGCATGTGTCAAGTGCCGAAAGATACGGTTTTCTGTCCGATATTCAATATCACTATCGTGAAAATATTGACTATCAACTTCATTATATAGCGGTAACCGATGAGAACGGAAACCCTACAGGGTTTGTCAGGAGAGAGCTTACCCTGGAGGACAGTGACCTGTTTTTGGAGACTATTCCCTGGCTTCCGCAGGGAAGCAGTTTCCTGACTGCGGGAAGACTTCCGGAAAACATGTATGAGGTAGTAGCTGCCGGTGACGAGAGCCTGATCGGTACCACATTTCCCGTCTATATCCGTGACCGGAAGAACTGGCAGGTGGATGCGTATATTTTGTTTGATGCTACAGTGGTGGGGGTTACGGACATGGCCGGTCCCCTATATTTTGACCGGCAGCTGGGCCGTGTTCTGATCGAAGAATATGCCGGAAATCAGAATATCATAGCGCCGGATTATACACTGTCGGATAATACACGGCTTAAATTTTCCGCGGCTATGTACAATTCTGTTTTTAATAGCATTGTGCAGCAGATCAGACAGTTAACGGGTGGCCTTGATTACGACAAGGCAGAGAAAAGATTACATGAGACAGAATTTCATTTTCCGGTTTACGGTGATCCGGATGCGGAGATTGTGTTAAAGCCTGATGCGGCTACTCATATTTCAACTCTCGCAAATTACATACTGACTGCCCCTGAAGTCTTTGAGAAGATTGTTGCCGATGATATCTATGGGAATGTCATATCGCTGACCATTGCCGATTATGCCTATACGGATCGGGTTCTGGAAGCGGTTCAGAGCCTTGGATATCACGCAGTATCTCCTTACAGGCTCGGGACGACGAGGCAGGATGAGACTCTTGCTGCGGAACGTCTTCAGACACTGAAAATCTGTATTCTGGCCGCGCTGGCAGTATTCCTCCTGCAGGTGCTGGCTCTTCGCGCCATGTTCGGTATGGAGATCGGAGAATATAAACTCCTGGCGAATCTGGGACTGCGGCGCCGTACGGCAATATGGTCTGTGGTCTGGCAGATGCTCGTGTTCACCGGATGCGGTCAGCTTCTGGCATCTGCAGTCATATCCTGCGCCTGCTATATGGGGGTGGAGCGGGTTTACAATATCGTAAAATATCTGCCGGTTCCTTATATTGTAATGTTTATGCTGGTTCACCTGGCAGCCGGGCTGCTGGCCTCCCTGTGGGTTCAGGCTGCCGTGGACAGGCAGGTCTATCCCCTGAATCTGCAGAATTCGGACTTGGAAATGGACGATGAGGAGGCTTAAATTATGATAGAGATACAAAGCCTGAACAAGACATATGACCGCAGGAGCCGCAATGCGAATCATGTATTGCGGGATGTCACACTGACGCTTCCGGACACGGGGTTTATCTGTATTGTGGGAGCGTCCGGCTGTGGGAAGACCAGTCTGCTGAACGCGGTGGGCGGCCTGGATACCTTTGACAGCGGGACGATCTCCACCCGGGATGTATCTGTGTCCAGATCCGGGACGCGAAAGTACGAACAGGAGAGAAACCGCAGTTTCAGCTATATTTTTCAAAACTATTACCTTCTGACTGACCACAGTGTGGCATATAATGTTTATCTTGGTCTGCATTCACTGGCGCTTTCACATAAAGAAAAGCTGGCAAGGGTGAAGGAGGCCCTGGAGGCCGTAAACATGACCCGTTTCTCCCGGCGGATCGCGGGAGAACTGTCCGGCGGACAGCAGCAGCGTGTGGCCATAGCAAGAGCGCTGGCCAGACGGCCCAGAGTCATTTTCGCTGACGAGCCTACCGGAAACCTGGACGAGGAAAACACGCTCAATATCTGTACACTTTTGCGCAGGATATCGAAGACCAGCCTTGTAGTCATGGTAACTCATGAGGAGCATATTGCACGCTTTTTTGCGGACAGAATTATTACGATAAAAGAAGGGACTGTGTCGGAGGACAGCACCGGCTGGGAACGGGAAAATCTTGCGGCGGGCACCGGAAACACGCTTTATGCCGAAGAATATCAGACCACACGGTTTCGTTCTGATGACATCAGTATTCGTGTGCTGACAGAGGAAGGTGCGACGCCTGCTGCTTTGACCATAGCGGTTCTGAAAGACAGGGTCATTATCAAAACAGATGACAGCCGTACGTTAAGCTGTTCAAGGATCAGCGAGCCTCCTGTTCTGGCGGAAGGGAAAGCGCCGATCATTAAGCTGGAAGACCTGGATGACACTGTTTCTCATGTGGAACCTGACGCTCCCGGAAAAGCCGGGGCAGGGCTCACTTTTCGCATGATGCTGCAGGAGGCGGGAAGGCTTATACGACAGAAGGGATTTC
>JAIDME010000392.1 GCA_029050705.1 Acetatifactor sp. | reverse complement strand
ATCCAAAGCCTTCTTCAAGACTTCCTTCTTCACAGGACACAACGGAGTGTCAAAAAAGAATGCATTGTTTTTGTCGTTCATGACATTTTCCATGTATACCAGGCGGTCTCCCATGGACTTGAAAGTGGCCGCATTGCTGCGCAGGCTTTTATCAGAGAACATATTCTCCTTCAGATCATAACTTAACACTTCTTCCACCATCCGCTGCAGATAGGGGGCACGGCGTATGTAGTCCGTAGAGCAGAAAGCGTCGTAAAATGCTTCATCCTCCCGCTGATACCTCGCGTCAGCGGCTGTGGCCGGCCTGCCCGCCTCGTCGGTTTTAAAACCGTGTGTAAAGCACTGCAGCACCCGTCTGTCCACCCCTGACAGGTTCTTTGACATGTCATGTTTCTCCTCATTTGTCACCGGGTCAATCCCTAAGAAAGGGAAATTGCGATTAAAGAGGGTTTTATGCTGTTTATAGTAATCCTCCAATTGATGCTTTATATCATAAGTAACGATATCCCCCACAGGACAATGTGCGCGAGCCTCCGCTGCATGGCGTTTCTCTTCTTCCCTTACGCGGCGTTTTTCTGCCCTTCGCGCTTTATAAGTCTTCCTGGCAGGAGCCATCTGCTGGACCGCCTCACCGGCGGCTGCGGCGTCGGCGTGGGCAGGAGGGAGGTACTCCTGAGCCTGCTGCTGAATCTGCTGCTGAGCATACTGTTGGCCCAGCTGTTGTTGATTCTGCATAAAATCCATCAATACTTCCTCCTTTTTTCAGCTCAATTATAAATCAAAATAGTAGGTAAAAGAAATCGGGGCCGCCTCCGGGAGCATGGCGCATAGCAGCTTGGCGGAGGCAGCATTGACTGCCTGTACCACCAGCAGTGTTTCAGGGGGATAACTCCTGCGCGCCGCCGCATAGACGGCCGAAAGCATCGGCGCCATGTCCTGAGGGCGTCCGCTCTGTACCCAGGCCAACTCCAGCAGACCAGGCTGTCTACTGAGAACGGCCGCAAAGGATCGAACGGCATTGTCCTCGACCACAGCCATGCTCGCTGTACTGTCCAGCGAAGGATCCGTCAGCGGAACAGGAAGATAGGCCTCCTCTCTGACCCGGGCTGCCTGATAGACCTCTCTGAGCAGAGTGGGGGGAATCTGCCCAAAGGGCCGGATATTGGCAGGAATTTTCTGTTCTCTGGCAAAAAAGGAATTATTTTCAAGACTGCCCAATGTCAGACCATAGATGGTCTCCCCGTAATCCAGCCGACATAAGAAGCCCATCGCTGTCAGG
>JAIDME010000391.1 GCA_029050705.1 Acetatifactor sp. | reverse complement strand
CTCACCATCCTTTTCTTGAAATGCCACGCCAAACAATTCAGCAAATGCTCCTTTCGGGGGAATAGCAATGCCGCGCTCCTCATCGCCCAAAATGAGCAGCGTATCTCCTGGTTTGATTTCAAATATATCCCGCGCTTGTTTCGGAATAACGATCTGTCCTTTTTCTCCAACAGTAGCCGTCCATGCATATTTACCCTTTGGTGCAGTCATTTTCTTCCTCCCTTTAAGTATGATTTGTATTACTAATCATACTGCACTCTTTATTTAATGTCAACAAAAAAGACTATAACCGTTACTGTTATAGTCTTTTCCTGCACTATTTTCCAATTCCTTCGGGGAAAATTTTCTTAAACTCAGTTTCTTCATCTGATGATAAATTCAAAGTTAATTTCGATCTTCTTTTCTGCATTATACATAATACTCAAAAGTCAAATGTTCTTTTAATAATAACAGGTATGCCTTTCGTGCCAATGTAATTGTATCTATATCAAGCGCAATTCCTACCTCATTTATATTTTCCAACAGATTTTCCAGTGCTATCCGCTTCTCTCCATGCTTTACAAGTTCCCTTGTTTCTGATAATACATTGTCAATATATGATTTATTTCATTTCTTTTCTTCTTCCCCTGCTGATACTTCCTGTGTTTCTGTTGTCTCCTGCTCCTCTGCTATTTCCTGCGTCTCCGCTGCTTTCCTCTTTCTTGTCACTTTTTCCTTTAATTCCTCAAGGAACTCCCTGTACTCCACGGAAGTCATTCTCGGGTTGGAACGAATCATCTCCCTCTGGAAGAAATCCTTCAGACTGCTGAGACGATCATGGTTCTCCTTATTCACCAGATACCTTGCCCTCAAATCGATCAACTCAGCCTTGACGCTTTCAAGATACTCTCCCGACCTGGTAAGCACTATGGCCTTGATACTCTCCAGCCTGCTCTCGATACCTTTCTTTAAATCAGACGCACTTCTGGAAAGCCCTTCTTTGTAATTTCCCATGCTCTCGCTCGCTGATGCCATGATAGCATCCAGGCGGCTCTGTATGGCCAGCATTTCTTCCTTAACCTGCTTCATCTTTGTAAGCACATTACGCAAATCAACAGCTGCCTTGAAGGAAAGGGCAAAATCCGCAAAAATACCCGCTGTAAGAACCAGGGTGACAACGGTAAGAAGTTGACCCGGAATTGCCATGACAACCCACTCCACCGGCATATGGATAAACTCTGTCATAGAAATAGTAATCAATCCCCACGCCAGACTGGAGCCAAGGCAGATATGCCCCTGAAAATTAAACTTCTGGTTGGAATAATCCCAATACCTCACCTTGAACAGAGCTTCCATTACAACACCTGTGATATATTCCAGAATCGTTGCCCCGATACACCCCGCAATATAGGTAAACACCACACGCCAGGGAAGCCCCATTCCCTGAAAAGGCATTGACACCACCAGCATCATCGTGGCACCGCTGCCGTAAATAGGGAGAAAGGGCCCCCGCATAAATCCTCTGTTTGTCAGTTTTTTATCCTTGATGGAAACATAGGTAGATTCAATGCACCATCCGCCAAAACAATAGAAATAGAAAATGAACAGCCATTGGATAACTGTGTAGTGGTACATAAATTCCCCTCTCTGCCCGACCAAGGCTTTCTTTTGTCATGTAGCCGCTGTCTGCTTATTGCTATCTGTATACTGCCGCCTCTATGGCAAGCTTTCCCTTCCTGGTCTCCCTGGTCCCCTCCTCCAGGCGGAATTTTCCATGCCCCCTGGCATTGACAATGTCCCCGGCTTTTAAAGTACGTGCGTTATTTTCACAAAGCCTTCCGTTCACAAAAACTTTTCCCGCCCGAAACAGTTCCAGGCTCTTTTCTCTTGACATGTTATAGACCTTTGCTAATACCGCGTCCACCCGGACAGACTTTACCTGAACGCAGACAATCTCCGGCTCCTCCTGAGCCAAATCCCGGGCATTTTCTGTCACGGAACATTTCACATTGGTATGCCTGACCTTACTTAAGCTTTCGCAGATAAACTCTCCGATGGTATCCTGGCAGAAAAGGTATGCCTGTTTTTCGCCCACCTTGATGTCTCCGATGGTACTCCTGTCAATGCCAAGGTTCATCAGCGCACCCAGAAAATCCCTGTGGGTCAGATCATCCGCAAATTTGCTGACCAGGGGTCTGATATGGATACATACAATGGGAAATGGCACCTCATACCCCAAATCCTCAGCGCTGACGACCCCCACCATCACCCGGTCCGCATTTTCACATCCCCCGTATATGGTGTATCCCGCAATTTTAAGCTTCGGTTC
>JAIDME010000390.1 GCA_029050705.1 Acetatifactor sp. | reverse complement strand
AGAGAAAACTTTGATTATGTGCGCTATGCGGATGACTATCAGGATTTGAAGGAGGCGTTCGGATATGATGCGAAGGCGCTCTACAACCATTACCGGACATGCGGTATAGCGGAGCAGCGTACAGCCTACGCCGTTATTTCAGCTGACGAGTTTGATCATAAGCGCTATGCGGATGACTATCAGGATTTGAAGGAGGCGTTCGGATATGATGCGAAGGCACTCTATAATCATTATCTGAATAATGGTAAGGCGGAAGGCAGAATCGCCTATCGGAACGATGGAAGTGCAATCGAAGGTGCGGCCGGAAATCAGGCGGCAGCAGCTAATGCAGGCGGGACGGACCAGACAGTTGAAGTTTCGGCTGCCGAGTTTGACCATGTGCGTTATGCGAATGACTATCAGGATTTGAAGAAAGCCTTTGGATATGATGCGAAGGCGCTCTACAATCATTATCTGAATAACGGTAAGGCAGAAGGCAGAACTGCCTATCGCAATGATGGAAGTGTAATCGGAAATCCGGCAGCAGCTAATGCAGGGACGGAACAGGCAGCTGCAACCGGTACAAAATCGGAGAATAAGGTTGTTACGAATGATGGCTGGGAATGGAACGAGAAATGGGGAATGTGGGTCAGGTAATATGAATAAGGAGTGTCGCAAAGTAACCGAATTCCGGTTATGGAGCGACGCTCTTTTTTTATTGAACAGAGTGGTTATGACAAAAATCTGTTGAGAAGAAAGGATAGGAATGATAAACTATAGGTAATATCAGGAAAAAAGGACGGATGAAGGGCAAAATGGCAAATCGGACAAGGCCGAATATGGCCGGCCTGAAGGCGGCGGTATCTGCCGTAGTGCAGGCGGACAAACAGTATCAGTATGTGGTGGATATGGCCCGGGAGTGCCGGCGTCAAATTCTTCAGGCCTATCGCGGGGAGAAAAAGGAAGCTGCATACGAATTGTTGAAAGAGATTGACGTGGAGGATTTGAACCGCCAGAAACAGGGCATCCGGGTTTCTCTGCTAAAGGGCGCCCGCATGGAGAATATATATCAGGTGCTGTGTGCGGGCAGCCAGCGTCTGGAAGGCATAAACGGCATCGGGGAGGCAGGCGCGGACAAGATCATGAAGATTGCCCGTCTGTATTATCAGGAGGCGGAGAAAAAAGCCCGGGTCAAACTGGATAATGTGGGGAAAAATCCCCGGCAGACGACCATAGTACAGAATCTCTATCTGCTGATGGAGCTGCAGACGGAAATCCGGCAGGCGGTCAGCGCTCAGGAGGCACATCACGATTCCCTGGAGGAAAAAGTACAGTGTGCCCGGCAGATGCAGGGAATGCTTGGCTGGATATTCAAGAGCAGTCAGCAGAAAGAAAAAGCGCTGGAGGCCTATTATGATCTGGACACTCTGGTACAGCAGGGTTATGCCGGTCAGGCGGGGCAGATTTATGCCCGTACCCGGAAAGTGATGGGGAAGGATACCGGCTTTTTGGGATGTCAGGCATTTGAGCGCAATACGGCACCTTTTTATGCCAAGCTGGAGGAGATTACCGGCGAGAGCCCGGATGAGCAGGCATACTCCGGCGGTCTATCCAAAGAATATGTACAGAGCATCGAGGAACTGGAACTGGATCTGTCTCTGATGCACTCTACTCTGCGTGGGTATCAGCTTTTCGGCGTCAAATATATCATCCAGAACAAACGGGTACTGCTGGGAGACGAGATGGGCCTGGGCAAGACCATACAGGCCATAGCGTGTATGGCACATCTGAAGACCCAGGGCAAAACTCACTTCCTGGTGGTTTGCCCGGTGAGCGTCATGGTCAACTGGAGCAGGGAGGTAGGCAATCACAGCAGTCAGCAGGCACTGGAAATTCACGGGTTTGACCGGGGAGAGGAGTATGACCAGTGGAAACAGGATGGGGGTGTGGGCATCACCACCTATGAGACTATTACACGGCTGGAGCTGGGGCAGGAGCACATTGATCTGTTGGTTGTGGACGAGGCTCATTATGTGAAAAATCCCAAAGCCCAGCGGACCCAGGCATTGAGCCGTCTGGCGGAGGCTGCGGAATATGTGCTGTTTATGACGGGTACGCCCCTGGAAAACCGGGTGGAGGAGATGACCTTCCTTGTGAGCATGCTGAACCCGGAGACAGCGAAAAAGCTGGACAGAGTGGCGGCTGTCACTACTGCCGACAGTTTTCGTGAGGCTGCCGGAGAGGTATATCTGCGGCGTATCAGGGAGGACGTTCTGACTGAACTGCCGGATAAGGAGGAAAAGCAGGAATGGTGTGCTATGAACCGCCGCGAGGAGGAGGCGTATTACCAGTCCCTTCTGGCGGGCAACTATATGGCGGTGCGCCAGGTGTCATGGAATGTGGAGGATATCAAGGATTCCTCCAAGGCTGCACGGCTGCTGGAGCTCTGTGAGACTGCCAGGGAAAACGGAAGGCGGGTCATTATTTTCTCCTTCTTCCTGCATACCATCCAGGCGGTGACGGGGCTGCTGGGCGATCGCTGTTATGGTCCTATAAGCGGCGGAATCTCCGGGAAAAAACGTCAGGAGATACTGGATGCCTTTGAGGAGAGTGAGCCGGGCAGCGTGCTGGTGAGCCAGATTATCGCAGGAGGCACAGGCATTAACGTGCAGGCGGCCAGTGTGGTGATTCTCTGCGAACCCCAGTGGAAGCCTTCCACGGAGGAACAGGCGATTTCAAGAGCTTACCGCATGGGGCAGAAACAGAAGGTCATGGTACACCGGCTTCTCACGGAGAACAGTATTGACGAGAGGATGCTGGAGATTCTGCAGGGGAAGACGGATATTTTCAACAGCTTTGCTCAGGAGTCCGTGGCGGGCGAGCGGCTGAAGGAGATGAGTGAGGACAGCGCTATGAAACTGATCATTCAGGCGGAGCTGGAGCGGTATCAGAGGACGATGCCGGAGGCGGAGGATGAGCAGTAGAACAGGAAGCCGGAAATCTTTTTGATATCCGGCTTCCGCTGTGCATGTCATGTGTTTTTCCAGGCTTGATACAGCTGTGCGATTACCTGTTCGATGGGTGCTTTCCTGATTTCCACATCCATGATCCCGTCGGCCTTTGACAGCTTCTCCAGCAATGCCTTGATGGGCAGATGGGACAGGTCCGCCTCAAATTCATAAACTCCATGCTTCTCACTCAGGAGCCTGCAGCCCTCAAGCTTGAGTTCCCTGCCGTCCGTGGTAACAATAAAATGTGTCAGATTTCCCGTAATGTCTCGTAAACCGTCAAAACTGCCGTCAAAGGCAAGCTTTCCACCGGAAATCATCAGAATTCTCTGAGCCATCTCTTCCAGATCATCCATATCGTGGCTGGTCACCAGGATTGTCACGCCCTCTTCACGATTGATTTTTTTCAGAAATTCAATCATCTGGCGCTTTGCCACCACATCCAGTCCCAGTGTGGGCTCGTCCAGCAGGATCAGTTCCGGTGAATGCAGCAGCATCATTGCCAGATCCGCCCTCATTCGTTGTCCCAGAGACAATTCTCTGGCAAAGGTGTTTCGAATCCCGCCAAGATCCAATAATTCCGTCACCATATCAAGATTCCGTCTGTATACCGCATCCGGAATGTCCCACACCACTTTCTTCCATTCAAAGCTCTGCATCACAGGATGGTCCCACCAAAGCTCTGTCCGGTTTCCGAATAACACCCCAAGCTTTCTCATAAGAGCTATCCGGTCTCTCTCCGGTGACATGCCCAGCACGGATACGGATCCTTTTGTGGGCTGAAGTATACCCGACAGCAGCTTCATTGTAGTGCTTTTGCCGGCTCCGTTGGGGCCTGCGTAGGCAACAAACTCGCCATGTCTGATTCGGAAGGAAACGTTGTCAAGGGCAGTCACGATTTTCTTTTCCCTCCAACGCCGCTGTGTAAATGTTTTACTCACTGACTCTGCCTTTACCGCAATATCCTCAGGAGCGGTGGCCGCCTGAAACATATCTGTTGATTCCTTTTTTAACATAATATCTAAATCCTTTCCTGAAAAAATAAACTGCAGACAGCGATATCATCAGCGCAAATATCGCCGGATAAAAGTTTTCAAATGTAGTCGTCTTCCCCAGCAGGATCATTGTGGGAAACCATGCCATAAGACCTGCGGGGAAAATCGTCAGCAGGGGATACCGGATATACAAAGGCATACCGGATAGGGGAAAAGTCATGGTGTGCCCGATACTGTAAACCACTGTACCGGATATTTCCTCACACTGCACCGGCGCATAAAAGGCAAGGCTCGATAGCAGGTAGGAGAGTGCTACCACAATTACCATACTGATCATCAGCTGCAGCACCAGCACTCCCGGCCACCACCATGGCAGAACCGTTTCCATACTGCATACAGCCACCCACAGCATCACGATTCCGGACAGAAAACTGCTGGAGCCGGTGAAGGGAAAAATACCCACCGTCAGCTGCACTGTATAAGGAAGGGGCATGATAAACATATGCTCCCATTGTCCTCTGGCAATGATCCTGCTTGGAAACAGTGCATTACAGCCGCCCATCATATTTAGGAAGCCCAGCACAATATTGCCGTACGCCAGCATGAACAGAACTTCAAACCGGTCCATACCGCCGATACCTCCGAATTTCCAAGCCAGCAGAAATACGCCGGATATTGATGATATATTGGAGACGATATCAGCCGTGATGACGATTGCCATGAATTTACCGTCCCGCATCAGGGATGCCAGATCCATCCGGGCATATATTCCGAGCAGCTGAAAATACCGCCTTATTCCATGGAATACTTTCTTTTTATCCACCGAAACTCACCATCCTCTCTCTGGAGCGCCGGAACCATACGGCTGCGGCAATCCATATTACAATATTCCAGAAAAGCTGTACCGGAATTATCTCTGAAGCCTTTGTATTTCCTACGTATAATGACAAAAAGGCGCCGCCCAGACTGCCGAAGGGCTGATATTGAATCCACTTGTCCATGCCGAAGGGCAGTATTTTGAAGGGTATCACCGTGCCCGAAAAAAATGATGTCACAGCGCTCCTGATGACATAGGTGAGCCAGGAAACATTGCGAAGCCTGATCGTAACGCAGTAGAACAGGAATTCAAAGGCAAACCCAAGGGATACGCTTAACAGCAGTGACGGAATTACCCATAAAGTCCCGGGAAGGATCCGTATCTTTAACAGAGGCGCGGCCAAAAACATGGGCAGTGAAAACAAAAGCAGCATCGGCACCCATTCTCCGACCGTCCTTGAGATGACCTGTGCGAACACAGGCATGGGACGGGTAAAGAGTTCCATGCTCCTGGTATCATAATTCCATGCCGATAAACAGGTATTTACAACCATCAGATCTGTCAGCAGAGCATTGACATAAGTGTAGCTCAGGAGCTGGGAAACGGACATTTCCACCTCATATCCGCTTTCCGCCAGAGACTTCCAGATAAACATTACCGGCACAAGATATACCACCTTTATACCAATATCCGGAAACATATAAAGCACGCCGCCGCCCGTTTTGCTCTGCAGGGCCATCCGGGCAGTGGCCATATATTTATGAATCATTATCATTCCTCTCTTTCCGCCGCGATTGCGGCATTCGTTATTACAGCATCTGAACAGCCTTTTGGGCATAAAAATACCCTGTACAGACTGTTTCGTCCGCACAGGGCTCTGATGTTCGACCGTAAATCCGACATATGAGGAACTGTGATATTCCGTATTTATTCCATCACAAAACCGCCATATTCCCGATTATCCCGTCACATGGTGAGCAGCGCACAAAACAATCCGTTTTCTCAAAGAGGGCATAGTTATCCCCTGAGGTTCCTGCTTTGTATGCGAAGCTGCGCACAACATCACTGCCATGAAATAACTCCTTGGCCATCAGAACTTCGTATCGTTTCATGCTTTTCACCACCTTTCCCGACAAATCTGGGTTTATTATACAATGTTTTATGCAGGATTGCAACAGTGACTTTACGCAGCCCGTGAGACGTGGCTGTAACCTTGAACTTTGCCGTATAATATGAGACAATGAAACTGCTTAAGGCATAATACATAGCATAAGTAAAAGAAGGCGGGGAAAAATGTTTAATAATTACGCGATGTACGACGAGGATATTATTGAAAGCGCAGAGCAGGTATCTGCGGGAGAACTGGTCCTTTCATTGGAGGATCTGGATTTTTTATTGAAAAGGACCGTAGATCTGTCCACCCGTCAAAGGCTGGAGAATAAACTGATTTTCGGAGTTTTCCGAAAAATGCTTGATACGGCAGACCTGGACGATGAAGAGGAGTTGGAATACATTTTTGAAGCCGCGGCGCGAATTCAGCATAGCGATATAGATGATCCACCATATGCATTAGATATACTCGCAGAAAGAGGTATCAGTTTTACAGAAATAAGATATTACAGCGGCAGTCAGACGACGCTTCGGGACTGGATTCTGGAGCGCATATGTCGTCTGGGGATTGTGGAGAAACTGTCACAGCTGGGAGTTGACTTAAATACACCTTTGATCAAAGGTAAAACGCCTGCCTTCATAGTGGCAAACAGGGAACTGCAGAAAAGAGTCCCTTTTACAAAGACAGAGCCTGAGGAAGAAATGGCAAAAGCAGTATCCTGTTTCAGCAAAGAATCCATGGAAGCTTTGAATGCGGATGGCACCTCTGCTGCCCACATTGCCGTAAAAAATGATCATTATCTGATGCTGGAGGCAATGCTTCAGGCCGGAGTTGACGTAAATCTTACGGAGGATTCTCCCGGAATTGCCGGAACTACTCTTTTACATACGGCCTGCAGATACGGATATCCCCAGATAGTTAAACTGCTGATAGAAGCCGGAGCTGATGATACCATATTGAATGCACAGGAAGAATCGCCCGCACATACAGTGCTTTTTCGTGACTATGTGACCGGCTCCAAAAAACTTACAATTGAAGACAGGATAGCTCTGCTGAGGGAATTGAAGCATGTGGATGTACCAGGAAAATGTGGCAGAACGCCCATGATGGCAGCAATGGACAGCGGCGATTATGGCCTTGAACATAATCTTACACCGATTTTCCTGGAAAAGGGAGCGGATGTGAACCACACTGACATGTTTGGTGATACTCCCCTGCTGCTCTGCGGCGGTATGGATTTAGTAAAAGCGCTGGTAAAAGCAGGGGCAGATGTCAATGCAAGAAATCAGGATGGAAACACGCCTCTTCACAAAGCGCTTATGAGAGGAAGCAGTGAGGAGGCACAGTATCTGATCAAAAAGGGTGCTGACATCAATGTGGCAAACAAAGAACGGGTCACACCCGTACAGCTTGCAGTAGAACAGGGACTGGATGAGCTTTTTCCGTTCTTGGGATTGTAAGACAATACCGTAAAGAGAAGAGGAGACCCCATATGGTATATGATGCAGAAAAGTACAGGCAGATGCGGCCCAGGGTAGTAGCCGGAGAGTTGGAAGTTACGGCAGCGGATTTGTGGATCATGCTTCATGATGTCTTGTGGAGTATCTGTGATCCTGAAGAAGAGGCGTATCGGCATCTGATAGATGATGCGCATGCTCTCTTTAGCATGCTTCTTAAGAAGCTTGACTGGGATGACAATGAAGAAGCAGATATCTTTTTTGAAGCGCTTAATGAGATATTCAGATATACTCCGCCGGATAAAGCTCTTGACATGCTGTCAGAAGCCCGGATCAGCTTTACGGAATTGATGTATTACCGCGGCGAGCCCACCAATATCCGGGATTTTCTTCTGAGGGAAAGATACAGCTTTGAACTGCTGGAGAAAATGGCGCAGCTTGGCATTGACTTAAACAGCGCTCTCATGAAGGGCAGAACACCCGCCTATATATTGGCAAAAGAGTATTCCATGTCCGGATACAAAGATGAACCGGACGCCGATGAAAAAGCTCTTGCCAGAGCGGTGGAAGAGTATTTCAGTGTGGAATCCCTGGAAATGTTGAATTCACTGGGAACCTCTGCCGCCCATGAGGCCGTTCGGGGAAATCATTTTCTGATGCTGTCTGCAATGCTGAAAAAGGGAGTCAATGTAAATCTTACGGAGGATTCCCCCGGTGTTGCGGGAAATACGCTGCTCCATACTGCCTGTGAATACTGCTGCCCCGGAATAGTAAGGATGTTGATGGAAGCGGGTGCAGATGACACCCTGATGAATGTGAAGGAGGAAACAGCGGCCCATATAGCGGTTTCTGAAAATATGGGTGCATTAAATGTAACCAATGATGACAGGGCAGAGATTATCAGGGCGCTGGATCATGTTGATATACCGGGAAAGGACGGCATGACGCCCCTCATGCTTGCACAGGAATATCAGATGCATGCCTCTGATATCCTGACGCCTGTGCTGATTGAAAAAGGAGCTGATGTAAACCGCACGGACAATGCGGGAAATACCGCTCTTCTGCTTCACACCAGATGGTCCTGTGACAGGGTGGTCATTAAGGCAATGATAAAGGCAGGTTATCATATCAATGCCAGAAATGCCGATGGAAACACGGTGCTTCACTTTGCGGTTAAGAACAGAAGCGACGAGATGGCTGTATATCTGATCAAAAAAGGTGCTGATTATAATATTGCCAATGAAGAACAGGTTACACCCCTGCAGATGGCTGTGGAAAACGGTCTTGATGAGGTGCTGCCCTTTATGGGGCTGTAGACGGCAGGTTTATGACGTGATCATTAAATTTATTTTGAACAAAATAAGCAGATTTTTGAACAAAACTGTCGAAAAAAGACTGTTTTATTGAAAAAGAGGAGCGGAAAGAATATAATCGACGACAGATAATACGTATTGATCATATAGGACAGGTGGGTATCCGATGAACACAGATATTCTTTCTTTGAAAAGTCTTTATCAGTTTCTGACCAGTAACGATTATCCGGTATATTCAGAAGGAATTATAACGCGGCAAAATCACAGAGGCCTTACATTGACAAGATTCTGGCAGGAAAATATCCTGTATGATTTTCGCAACCGCAAATGCGGCAAACAGATATGGAGAAATAGCGAGGGCCGTAACCGCTATATTTCAGATATCTGTAACCGCAGCCGGCGGCTTGGCTGTTATGGTGAATATGCGGAAGAAATCTGTAATGCGGCCAATCCGGAGACTATGCTGCGGCAGATCCGGCAGTTTATGAGTGTGCTGATCGAACGGAAGTATAATTATGAGGTTTTTCGCCAGAAGCTGACGGCTTATATTAAGCTGATAGCGGAGTGGGATAACAGTTTTTCCGGGGATGCAGAGCGTTTCTTTACAGAGGCGTTAAGCCGGGAACAGACTTATGATAACCAGGGAAATACCGGAAGGCTTTTTTACTGCGGCTGGTTTCTTGCATGGCTTATGCTGCATGCATTATCGGGGAACGGGGAAGGGGAAGGCGCTTTGTGCAGACTCAGGGCAAATCCGGCGCTTTCCATGGAAGCTCTTGGCAGCATTTGTATGAAAAGTAATGTTGAAAACAGCAGGAAAAAAGTTACCTGGCTTACCGGTCAAAACAATGAGCTTTGCAGTACGCCGCTTCCCAGGCAGCATTTCTTCGGCAGGGAGAAGGAGTTGTTTGAACTGCGGGAGATGCTGCTTCGGGGAGGAAGATACCTGATCAGCGGCATTGGCGGAATCGGTAAGACGGAGCTCATGCGTCAGATGATCAGATGCTGTGAGGAGGAGTCGCTGATTGATCATATATGCGTCATCCAGTATGAGGGAAGCCTGGTGGCCAGTTTTATAAAAGCATTTCCACAGATACGTGGCATAAAAGCGGAAGATATTTTCAATGAAATACTGGCATGTATTCGTTCTCATGAGGGAGAGCGCGTGCTGATCATTATTGACAATATGAGTGAGGGTGATGAGGAGTGTCTGGCTGTTCTGGAGACATTGCCCGCTACCATTTTTATTACGTCGAGATATCATGAACTGAAAGGATTTACCACTTATCCTGTGCAGCTTATGGATAGCAGCGCGGGAAGTCTGATTTTCCGGGACAATTATGAGAAGAATCTGACATTGGAAGATAAGCATGCGTTGGCGGACATCTTAAGTGCTGATATCTGGAGGCATACTTTGACCCTGCGGCTGCTGGGACGTGCCGCAGCGGCAAGGGGATGGACAATACCTGAAATAAAGAAGCTGTTAGATCAGGGTATCAAACCGGTATCCATGCAGGAGCAGGATATCTATGAGGGCCTGCAGCAGATGTATCACAGAATGTATGCGGATTTCGGCTCAAAGAAAATGAACAGCCTGCTGCAGGTATTTGCGGTATTGCCCTATCAGAGTTATACGGTGGAATTTGCAAATAGATTTCTGGCGGGTTTTGTGGATGAGGGCAGATCGGTAGAGGAGGAACTGGAAAAATTATATGTCATCGGGCGTCTGGAAAAACATGCAAACGGGTATTCCATGCATCCGTTCATGGCAGAGTGTGTGCGGAGCAGCGGCGTGCGGGAGAAAGATATCGCGCCTTTTGCGGAGGCCCTGGCGAAGGTCTGGGGAGATGCAGAAAAGGGACCTGACATGAAGACAGTGCTGGATATGCTGCTGGAGTGGGAGGAGACTTGCAAAAATTTTGACAAGGAACTCTTAATGGCCACACAGCTTATTCCCTTTGTTGTTCTGGGACTCACCGGAAAATGCAGCAAAACGCTCTCCGAACTTGTGCTGGCGGCATACGCAATCCGGTGCAGCAGAATGGGAAACTCCAGGATTGAGGGGGAACAGCTGGAAATTATCAAAAAGAAAATGGGCCGATTAAGCGAGGAGGCTAGGC
The DNA here is from genome assembly GCA_029050705.1 of Acetatifactor sp. Classification (GTDB taxonomy): domain Bacteria; phylum Bacillota; class Clostridia; order Lachnospirales; family Lachnospiraceae; genus Acetatifactor. Next base: position 1,242 of record JAIDME010000390.1, on the reverse strand, counting down.
TCATACTCTGCGTTCTGCAGTGTATGTACAGCTGTGAGGATACGGAAAAGCTGGAGAAAGAATACAGCGCTCTGCTGGAGAGCTCCGCTGTCAGCCGGAAGGGAAAATGTCTGCTCATAGGGCAGTATGGGCTGATGGTTTTCAGGAGCGGCAATCTTGAAAAAGTAGAGCGGGCGGCAAATGTACTGGACGAGTATCAGGGAGAGGAATATGCCCGGGAGACCGCCGGCTTTCTGCATACTATTATCGCACAGCAGCAGGGGGATCTGAAAAGCTATGAGGAGTGGCTGCTGAAAGGGTATGAGGCGGGTAAAGAGGAAGGGCACGAACACGGACCGGTCATGCAGGATACCCTGGTCGCGCTTGCAAATCTCTACTATGCCACCAGACAGTTTGAAAAGGCGGAGCATTTTCTGCAGGAGTATGAAGAATATTCCAAAGACCGGCCGGGGTCACTTGCCCGTATGGAACTGCTGTTTTATCGGGGAGGCCTGTCAATGCTCAGAGGGGATGAGGGCTTTGGAATTGAGCAGTTGGAGGAGGCCTGCAGGCTGGCTAAGAATCTCTGGACCGGTGTGGATGACGATGCATATTCCAGATTTCTTACGGATCTTGCGGTGGCCTACAATAAGGCCGGCCGCAGGGAAGAGTCGGCGGAGGCTTATCAGCAGGCCATCGCTCTTCTTGAAAACAAGCCTGGTCATGAATATGACAGAAGCAGGACAATCAACAACATGAGCGTGATGTATCTGGACTGGGGGAAGCCGGAGGAGGCTTTGCGCTGGCTGGAAGAGATTCGGCCGTTTGTATGCGGGACGGGCGGTATTGGGTTTGCGGAGAGCAGTTACAATCTGTCCAGGGCCTGGCAGCAGCTTGGAGACAGAGAAAAGGAACTGCAGTATCTGAAGGAGGCGGCTCCGCTGCTGGAACAGTATTACGGCAGTGAGCATCCCAAGGCGGCAGACGCAAAAGAGAGACTTGAAGGTGTCCGTTAAAACGGACAGAAGGGAAATTATATTATGAAAATTATGAAAAAGAAATTTGTTATGATTGCAGTTGTTACGGCAGCTGTCCTTGTGATCGAAACTGCAGGCTGCGGCAGCAGCACACCCTCCGGGGGCAGAGGCAGCAGCACACCCTCCGGGGGCAGAGGCAGCAAATACGAAGAAAATTCCGGGCCGGAGAGCCGGCAGGAGGGAGCGGCAGGGGAAAAGGTCGCCAAACAGGAGCAAGGCATATCGG
>JAIDME010000039.1 GCA_029050705.1 Acetatifactor sp. | reverse complement strand
GAGGCGGACGTGCAGGCCATGCTGGATTTTTTTCAACAGGCGGGAATTGCCATGCCGCTGGCTCATGCGCCTTATACCCTGAATGCCTGTGCCAAGGAGCCGCGCACCAGGGAATTTGCGCTGGAAACCTTTTCGGATGATTTAAAGAAGCTGGAGATGATCCCGGGAGCCATGTATAATTTTCATCCCGGCAGTCATGTAGGACAGGGTGCGGAGGAAGGTATCCGTCTGATTGCCGATGTACTGAATCAGACGCTGTGGCCGGAGATGGGCACCACCGTGCTCTTGGAGACTATGGCGGGAAAGGGAAGTGAGGTGGGGCGCAGCTTTGAGGAGCTGCGTGCCATTATTGATAAGGTGGAGCTGTCGGAAAAGATGGGAGTCTGTCTGGATACCTGTCATGTGTGGGACGGCGGTTATGATATTGTGGAGCATCTGGATCAGGTGCTGCAGGAGTTTGACAGTATTGTGGGTCTGGAACGGTTGAAAGCAGTTCATCTCAATGATTCCATGAACCCTTGCGGAGCACATAAGGACAGGCATGAGAAGATCGGGCAGGGACATATCGGTTCGGAAGCCTTCAGAAGAATAGTGAATCATCCGAAGCTTAAATGTCTGCCCTTTTATCTGGAAACACCAAATGAGCTGGAGGGATATGAGGCGGAAATCCGACTGCTGAAAGGTTTCCAGATTTGAACCACCGCGGGCGGCATGTCTGAAAGTTTTTTGAAAAGGAGCGAATAGCCGTGAAAATTATTATTGCCGGGGACGGCAAAATGGGAGCTACCCTGACCAGGCAGCTTTCGGCGGAGGGGGATGACCTGACCCTGATAGATTCCAACCCCAATGCGCTGGAATTAAGCGAAGAGAGATATGATGTCATGGTGGTGCAGGGAAACTGCGCGTCCATGGATGTATTGAAACAGGCCGGAGTAAAAGAAGCGGATCTACTGATTGCCATGGCAGGGGCGGATGAGATCAATCTGTTGTGTTGTATGACCGCTCACGGCATGAATCCGAAAATACACACTATAGCCAGAGTGCGGAATCCTGAGTATACCGAGCAGATTTATGCCATGCGGGGGATGTTTGCGCTCTCCATGGCCGTGAATCCGGAGAAGCAGGCAGCTGCGGAGGCAGCCAGGCTTCTGCGATATCCGGGATTTTTGAAGCGGGATACTTTTGCAAGGGGCAGAGTGGAGATTGTGGAACTGAGGCTTGATGAGAAAAGTAAGCTCTGCAATGTGGCTCTGAACGATATGAACAGCATTGTCAAGTGTAAAATTCTGGTCTGCGCAGTATTGCGGAAAGGGACCGCAGTAGCTCCGGATGGAAACTTTGTCCTTCGGGAGGGAGACAGGATTTTTGTGACGGCACCGGCGGACACATTGACATTGCTGCTGAAGAACCTGGGGATCATCACTCATAAGGTAAAGCGTGTGATTTTGTGCGGCGGCGGGCGGGTCAGCTACTATCTTGCGAAGCTGCTGCTGAACAGTGGAATCGGAGTGCAGCTCATAGAGCGGGATCAGAGCAGGTGTGAAAATCTGGCGGCAATGCTTCCCGGAGCCTGTATCATACAAGGGGATGCCAGCAGCCAGTTCCTGCTGGAGAGCGAGGGTATTGCGGATTGCGATGCTCTGGTGACCATGACAGGATTGGACGAGTTGAACATGGTTATATCTCTGTACGGCACCAGCTGCGGCGTACCTCAGGTCATTACAAAGCTGGGGCGTATGGACAATACCAATATTTTGGGCAATCTGGCGCTGGGCAGCGTCATCAGCCCCAAGGTGCTCTGCTGCAACACCATTGTGCGCTATGTGCGCGCTATGAAAAACCAGACCGGTGCCGCTCTGACGGTGCATACCATTGCGGACGGACAGATGGAGGCAATGGAGTTTACGGTGGATGAAAACACCCGTCATTGCGGAGAGCCGCTGAAGAATCTGAAACTGAAAAAGGGAGTTCTGGTGGTATGTATTACCAAGGGTTCCCGACAGGAGATTCCCGGCGGTGATTCTTTCTTTGAGCGAGGAGATAACCTGATCATTGTGACGAACGGGGAGAGGGGAATTTATCAGCTCAATGATATTTTTGAATAGTTATGAATAAATAGGTGAGAAATGCCATGAATTATAAAATGATGGGAAGATTTGTCGGCAGAATACTGATGGTGGAAGGGGTATTTATGGTGCCGGCACTGTTGATCAGTCTGTTTGAGAAGGAGTTTGACTCTGTCCGCGGGTTTGTGTGGAGTCTGGTTATCATACTTGCGGTATCCTGGCTACTAATATGGATCTGCCGCGGGTCCAAAAACAAATTTTATGCCAAGGAGGGCCTTGCCTGTGTGGGAATCAGCTGGCTGATAATGAGTCTGCTGGGATGCCTTCCTTTTTACATTTCCGGTGCAATTCCGGGTTTTATTGACGCTTTTTTTGAGATTGTTTCCGGCTTTACCACTACAGGAGCATCCATCCTGTCTGCAGTGGAGGAGCTTCCGAAAGGAATTTTGTATTGGCGGAGCTTCAGCCACTGGCTGGGCGGCATGGGAGTTCTGGTATTCCTGTTGGCCATCTCTTCCGTGGGAGGCAGTGACAACGGCTTTACCATGCATCTGCTTCGGGCAGAAAGCCCCGGACCTAATGTAGGAAAGCTTGTGCCCAGGATGAAAAAGACGGCGGGAATCCTGTATCTGCTCTATATCGTCCTCACCATTTTGAATGTTATTTTCCTGCTGATTGGGGGTATGTCTCTGTTTGAATCCGTGTGTATCGGCCTCGGAACGGCGGGAACCGGCGGTTTTGGCGTGCGGAATGACAGCATGGCAAGCTACAGTCCCTATATCCAGAATGTGTGTACCGTGTTTATGCTGCTGTTTGGTGTGAACTTCAGCTGCTACTATATGCTGATCATCCGGCAGTTTAAAGCAGTGTTCAAGGATGAAGAGCTTAGGCTGTATCTGGGAGTTGTGGCGGGAAGCATTCTTTTGATCGTACTGAATTTGAAAGGCTTCTATGGAACTCTGGGCGAAACCATCCGGCACGCGGCTTTTCAGGTTGCTTCTATTGTGACTACCACCGGCTTTGCCACCACGGACTACGATTTATGGCCGGGATTTTCCAAGGCGATCTTGCTGTGTCTGATGGTGATAGGTGCCAGCGCAGGCAGTACAGGCGGCGGCTTTAAGTGCGGCAGGATGCTTTTGGTGATTAAGAGTCTTAGCAGAAGCGTGCGGAAGGTGGTGCACCCCCAGAAGATAGAAATCGTACGCATGAATGGGAATCCCATTAGTGAGAAGGTTTTGCAGAATATAAATGCCTATCTGGCGGCATATGTCATCATTATAGGTGCAAGCCTTCTGCTCATTTCCATAGATGGGTTTTCTATCACTACCAATATCTCAGCAGTGCTTGCATGCTTCAATAATATCGGACCCGGCTTTGAGATGGTGGGGCCCACGTGCAATTTTGCGTCTTACAGCATTTTTTCCAAGCTGGTGCTGATTATGGATATGCTGGCAGGAAGGCTGGAGATTTTCCCTATTTTGATCCTGTTTTCAAGAACCACATGGAAGCACCGCTGAAAAATAACAGTTCAGCCCTCACATTCATAAAAGCGTCTGCTTCGCATCCGTCGCCGCTTTGCGGCTTACCTTTTATTTCATATGAGGGCGCTCCGCTCATGAAATAATTTATAATCAGTGCTTTGTGTGCAAGCACCCACGCACAGCATATAAATCATTTCATGGCTGAACTGTTACAAGTAAAAAATTAATATTAGGGGTTGACAAAGCCTCCGGAAATGAGTAATATATTAGTGGTTAGCAAATACTAACCACTTTTTTAAACGCAGCAGTTAGTTAATTCTAATTGCGCTTAGCTGCTTATAACTATGGGAGACTGTATTGGAAAATGTGCTCTGAGGCACACAGGGGGTGTGTATATGACTTTGAAGGATGCTGCAGAAGGAACTGAATATGTCATTCGACAGGTTGAAACAGGTGACGAGGAATTAAGCGCCTTTTTGTTTTCGCTTGGGTGCTACAGCGGAGAGACGATCACAGTAGTTTCCCGCCTGAAGGGCGGCTGTGTCGTTTCTATTAAAGACGGAAGATATAATATTGACAATCAGCTGGCCGAGGCTATCTGCGTCTGATTGACAGATTATTTGTAACTATTCAGAACTAAAGTTCCAAATAAGTAAAGTCTCGCAGGGGCAATAAAGAGGTGGTCTGGGCCCCTCTTGTGAATGGGTTCTGAATAGTTACGATTATTTTTATATAATGGTTAGCGGTATCTAATTTATGTTTTTTGAAACTAATTCCGAGAGGATTAGCATAAAGTTAAAATTTATGAAGGAGGGAATTCCTATGAGAATCGCATTGACCGGTAACCCCAATTCCGGCAAGACTACAATGTACAATGCCCTGACGGGGCGCAATGAGAAGGTGGGAAACTGGGCGGGTGTCACAGTAGACAAGAAGGAGCATCCCATCAAAAAGACATATTATGCGGGAGAGGAGCAGCTGATTGCCGTCGATCTTCCCGGCGCTTACTCCATGTCACCCTTTACCAGTGAAGAGAGCATTACCAGCGCCTATGTAAAGAAGGAGAATCCGGATGTTATCATCAACATCGTGGATGCCAGCAATCTGAGCCGCAGTCTTTTCTTCACAACGCAGCTTTTGGAACTGGGTATTCCCGTGGTAGTTGCCCTGAATAAGAGCGACATCAACCAAAAGAAAGAAACAAAGATTAACACAACAGCCCTCTCTGAGAAGCTGGGATGCCCGGTGATAAATACTGTTTCCACCTCTACAGAGGGACTGAAAGAAGTGGTGGAGGCGGCAGCGTCCCATGCGAACACGCGCCGGAAGGCCCCCTACAGCCAGGGCGATGTTGATCTGACGGATAAAAGCGCCGTTGAGGCGGCTGATCGTAAGCGCTTTGACTTTGTAAATAAGATTGTAAAAGAAGTTGAGACCCGTAAGGTTCTGACCAAAGAGAAGAATATCAATGATAAGATAGACGCGGTTTTGACAAATAAGTGGCTGGGAATACCCATCTTTGCCGTCGTGATGTTTCTTGTGTTTGAGATTTCCCAGGCCTGGGTAGGTCCCTTTTTCGCTGATACCCTGGTGGGCTGGCTGGAGACATTTCAGGAATGGGTGGGCGGACTGCTGGAGGATGCCTCTCCGCTGCTGTCGGCGCTGCTGGTGGACGGCGTGATTGGCGGCGTGATTGCGGTCATCGGCTTCCTGCCCTTAGTCATGGTAATGTTTTTCATGATCGCGCTTCTGGAAGACTGCGGATATATGTCCAGGGTGGCGGTTGTGCTTGACCCCATTTTCAAAAAAGTGGGTCTTTCCGGAAAGTCCGTGATTCCTTTTGTTATTGGTATCGGGTGTGGGGTTCCGGGAATCATGGCCAGCCGTACCATTCGAAACGAACGTGAGCGCAGGGCCACCGCGATGCTCACACCTTTTATGCCCTGTGGTGCAAAGATTCCTGTCATTGCTCTTTTTGCGGGCTCTTTCTTTGACGGTGCAGGCTGGGTCAGTGCGGTGATGTATCTTTCCGGTATCGTTCTGATTTTCCTGGGGGCTCTGCTTGTGAACAAGATTGCAGGCTACAAGGCAAGAAAGTCCTTCTTCATCATTGAACTGCCTGAGTATAAACTTCCCTCCCTGTGGGGCGCACTAAAGGCCATGTGCAATCGTGGATGGGCTTATATTGTCAAGGCTGCTACCATCATCCTGCTGTGCAACACGGTAGTTCAGATCATGCAGACCTTCACCTGGAGTCTGACAGCGGTAGGGGATGAGCCGGGTGCGGCAAGCTCCTCCATTCTGGCATCTATTGCCACGCCTTTCGCCTATCTGCTGGTGCCCATCGTGGGTGTCCTGAGCTGGCAGCTGGCAGCGGCGGCAGTTACCGGATTTATTGCAAAAGAAAATGTGGTGGGAACATTGGCGGTATGCTTTGTCGGCCTTGAGAACCTGATTGATGCGGAAGAACTTGAACTGGTAGGCTCAGGCAGTGAAGCGGCAGCTATCATAGGTATCACAAAGGCGGCAGCCCTTGCATATCTTATGTTTAATCTTTACACCCCGCCCTGCTTTGCGGCAATCGGTGCAATGAATTCTGAGATGAAGAGTGCAAAATGGGTCTGGGCCGGTATCGGACTTCAGCTGGGTGTGGGCTATACGGTTGGTTACCTGGTATATACCATCGGTACGCTTATCACGGCGCCCGGAATGTTAAATGTGGGAGCAGCTGCCTCCGGGCTTGTGGCTGTGGCTGTCATAGTGGCAGTGGTGGCAGCGCTTATTGCAAGGACCAACAGGCAGTTGAAAGCGGAATATGCCCTGGCTTAGTGTGAGATGAATTCGTATGGAGGTTAAGCATGGAGAATTTTATTATCATTGTGATTCTTCTGTGTATTGTGAGCGGTATAATATTTTACCTGTATAAAGCAAAGAAGCGGGGTGAAACCTGCATAGGCTGTCCCTATGCCAAACAGTGCGGCAGCGGACAATGCGGCGTCAGCGGCGGTGATCACCTTGGTAATCAACGTGAGACCGGCAAAAAAGCGAATAGCTGCAAATAGGGAGAATGACATATGGAAAATGTGATTATCATCGCAATTGTTGCCGTGATTCTGGCGGCGGGAATCCGGTCTACGGTCAGGCATTTCAAGGGACAGGGGGGCTGCTGCGGTGACGGCGGCTACAGGCCCAGGAAGAAAAAGCTGTCCAAAGTGCTTTACCGGAAAACCTTTCAGGTGGAGGGTATGCACTGTGAGCACTGTAAAAACAGGGTGGAAGAGGCCATCAATGATATAAGGGGAGTCGCCGGAAGGATTAACCTGAAGAAAGGGGAGCTGACAGTTTCTTATGCTGAGGACGTTTCGGATGAACTGATAAAGGAGAAAATTGAGCGGGCTGGCTTTTTAGTATGAAGAGTTTATGCTTGGGGTGGCCCGGAAAAACCGGGAGATTGATATGACAGAGGCGCTGAAGGGTGCAGAGTAACAGACTGCAGAATCCGGGGCAGCTGTTCTGGTAAAATGTTTATATATTTGTGCCATTACCAGCTTTTCCGGAGTTCCATATTCCAGTCAAGTGTATAAGGTCCATCCTCCATCTCAAGCAGGTCCAGATAGCATTGGTAACGCTTCAGCGTCGGCGAATCGTCTGTCATTACCGGATCACTCCGCCAGAGCTGGTATCCGATCAGGTATGCGTTCACCATATCGGACCATGATGAGTACATCTGCTGCAAAATAACAGAATTTTCAAGAGACGCATCCATTGCCTCCTCGTATGTCATATATCCGCAGATATAGAAATCCGCATACAGCTGATCCACCCTGCACAGATCCCAGGCGGCAATGTAATCGGCATCCAGCCCGCTCCGGTGTATTTCATAAGCGATCACATAGCTGCTACCGAAGATTCCAAACTTTCCACCAGGAATTCATCAAAACCAACATTATAGGCAGATGCCGCAAGATCTTTTTCAACCTTCTTATCTGTATCCGTTTTACTTTTCGCGCCCACGGCATCATCCTCGATTTCAGCAGTCAGTTCTGCCGAGTCGTCGTTCCCGCATCCGTTCATTACCACCGTAAAAAGCAGCATGATAAACAGCATTTTTATTTTCGGCCTTTTTGATCGCTTCATTTTTATCCTCCATACAAAAGTGGTTTACTGAGTTCATACTTAATATCTTATCACAAATGCGCATACAATTTCAATAAATTCTGCACATTGACAAAATGGCGACACCGTTGTATGATTTACAAAAGCATTACCAAAGGCTATGAAGAGAAAAGTAAGCAGTTAGATATGTTACAGAGAGTCTGAACAGGTGAGAACAGACGCAGAAGGAATTGCTGAAAATGGTCTCGGAGCTGCGTACCGAAGCTATTGGCCAAGGCTACGACGGGTGCACCCGTTACAGTGATAGACTATCGATGAATCATTTCTCATCCGTAGTTGATAAGGCTTATATCGTGAGATATAGGTGAATTTAGGGTGGTAACACGAAGCATATGCTCTCGTCCCTGAAAAAGAAATTTTTCAGAGAGGAGGGCTTTTTTATTTGTACGTGCAATGAGCCGGGCGGATGCGCCGGGAATCGTTAGTTCCCCGCCCGTATCGGCGAATAACCCATAGGGTCACAAAAAATAAGTTATCACAATAAATAGGAAATGAGGTATGTAAAATGAGAAATATTTTAATCGGCGGAGCATGGCCGTATGCAAATGGTTCATTGCATATAGGCCATATAGCGGGATTGTTGTCCGGAGATGTATTGGCCAGATATCACAGGGCTATCGGAGATAATGTATATTTTGTGTCAGGAAGTGATTGCCACGGAACTCCTGTAGCGCTTCGAGCCAGGCAGGAGGGTAGAACTCCACAGGAGGTTAGTGATCTATATCATGAAGAATTCGTACAATGCTTTGATAAGCTGGGTTTTAGTTATGATGTATATACAAAAACATCTTCGGAGGAGCATAAGAAATTTGTGAGAGAATTTCACAGAAAGCTGTATGAAAGCAGATATGTTTACGAAAAAGAGGCTCCACAGGCATATTGTGGAAGCTGTGACACCTTCCTGGCTGATCGTTTTGTGACAGGGAAATGTCCGAAATGCGGAAAAGACGCCAGGGGAGATCAATGTGACGCCTGTGGTGCAGTACTGGAACCGGAGAATCTTGCAGAGCCGGTTTGTGCAGTTTGCGGAAAGCCTGTAAGCTTTAAAAATTCAAAACACTTATATATAGCCATTACTGAATTACAGGCTGAACTGAGGGCACTGGTGGATGATCATCCCCAGTGGAGAAAAAACGCGATCGCATTTACAAATAAGTATATAGAGGATGGTTTGAGAGACCGTGCTCTGACAAGAGATTTAGAATGGGGAATAAAAGTTCCCAAAGCCGGTTACGAAAACAAAACGATTTATATATGGGCAGAAAATGTGTTGGGATATTTATCTGCAAGTAAAGTGGCGGCAGATTTGAGAGGTGCTGATTTTCACGAACTCTGGGGCAGGGAAGCAAAACATTATTATGTGCACGGAAAAGACAACATTCCGTTTCACACAATTATTTTACCGTCGCTTTTGCTGGGAAATGGCGGTAATTGGCATTTGCCGGACCAAATAGTGTCAAGCGAATATCTGACTCTGGAAGGAAGAAAAATATCTACCAGTCAAAATTATGCAATCTGGGTTAAGGACCTGTTAGATAAATATGAAGCGGATTCTATTCGTTACTTTTTCCTGGCAAATGGTCCGGAAAAGAAAGATGCGGATTTTTCGTGGAGAGAATATGTTCATAGTCACAACGGCGAACTGTTGGGAGCATACGGAAATTTTGTGAACCGTTCGTTGGCGTTTATTATAAAATATTGTGGCGGGATTGTGCCCAGGGGAACAGATAACCCGTCTATAAACAATCAGATAGACGAATTGTTTGTTTCCGTTGGCAGACAGATTGAGAACGGTACTTTCAAAGACGCAATTGCCGGAATATTTGGCTTTGTAAGAAATGCAAATAAGTTTTTTGATACAGAACAGCCCTGGATTACCAGAATTACCGATAAGAAGGCATGTGAAAATACACTTTATCAGTGTGTTCAGATAATTGCCAATCTGGCAGTTTTGCTGTTCCCGTTTTTGCCGTTTTCATCAGAGAAAGTGTGCAAATGGCTGAGTATCAATAACAAATGGGAAAAACAATCTGTTTCAGCCGGTTATTTGCTTCCTGAAGTGGATATTTTATTTCAGAGAATTGATAAAAAGGTTATAGAAACGGAGACTAAAAAGTGAAATTAAAAATGCCGATATTTTCATTAAGAATTAACAATGCAGGGATATGATATCATGAAAAACATTAAAGGCATAACAGATACCCTTCTTACCGCAGGGAGCTATGCCATCGCCCATATACCCAATGGCTGTATGGTGAAAATACTGAGTCTTTTAACTCTTGTCAAAATTTCCGTGAAACGGCGGAAAGAGAATCAGGCTGCCAACAGGAAGGTTCTTGAGGCGGCATCTGCCGAAAAAGCCGGATTCTTTTCCGCCAATCATTTTATAGAGAATCAAAGTGAGTGGGAAAGAGTTCAGTTTGGCGTGTCTACCATGGATTATTCAGGATGTGAAATTATGGCAGTATACAATGCCCTGTTGGATATGGGAAATGAAATGACGGCGCAGAGCATGGCTGAGCTGATCAGTGAATTTGAGAGAAAAGGTGCTGCTCTGAGCGGTAAGTGGGGCTGCGCACCCGGCTCCATCTATAAGTATTTTGTCCGTCGGGGCTACAAAGTAATCAAGACTACCTGCTCCGATCCGGACACCATAAATGCCATCGGAGAAAACAGCGATTCCGTCATCATAACCGCATACAATGACCGGAATGATATCCGCAAAATGATACACACTATCAGCATCACCAAAGATGATCTCGGAAGCTTTACTCTTCACAACGCCTACAAACGGACAGATGGGCGATATGCTGCATACAGCGGAAGCAGCCCCATTAAAAGCTTATGGGATGTTATCGGCGTTATGTCTCAGGGACAGGCGGCGCCCATATGTGTCATCGGAATCAGGGCGGCAAGTGCAAATATGAAGGTTAACTCTTGACAACGATTCCGGTACTTGCTACAATACTGAAAAATCGGTGTGCTGACACGTTGACTATTTATCGGCACACTAACACGAAAGGACAAGGGAGCATATTTATGGTCTGTATTTCTTACAGCAAGATCATCATGAACCAGCAGCAACAGCTTATTGCCGATCCGGACAATGGGCTTTTTGAATTGCGTTCATGACAGTTCCCTATCTCAATTTACATGAACAAAACGGTCGAAAGCTCATAACGGGTTTTCGGCCGTTTTTTTGTGGCAAAATATGTAGCTATTCAGAACAATGCTTAATTTTATAAAACAGGTTGTTCAATCTGAATGGTTGCAAATATAGCAAAGAAAGGAATATGATGCGATTGCTCCAAAAGGCATCATACAGGTGCAAGGTATGTTCAATAAACGTCTTATGAAAAACGAAAGACCAGTATTCTCCAAACGGGCAGTCATCACCGCAGGTATGCCATACGGCAATAAGAATCTGCATTTCGGACATGTAGGGGGCATGTTTGTGCATGCAGACATTTTTGCCAGATTTCTGCGGGACAGAATCGGAAAGGAGAATGTCATTTTTCTTTCCGGGACAGACTGCTATGGCTCGCCGATCCTGGAGAGTTATCGGAAACTGAAAGAGGCGGGCTATGAAGGAACAATGGAAGATTATGTGGCTTCCAACCACGAGAGCCAGAAAAGGACACTGGACGATTACGGGATCAGTCTGGATTTTTTTGGGGCATCTGCATTGGGAGAGGCAGGAGAAATTCATAAGTGTATGTCCGCGGAGGTGTTTCACAGGTTATACCGGAATGGATATATAGAAAAGCTGTCGGTTCCTCAGTTCTATGACGAAGAGATGGGGATATTCTTAAATGGGCGTCAGGTGACGGGCAGATGTCCGATTCCCGGCTGTACTTCGGATAAAGCGTATGCGGATGAATGCTCGCTGGGACATCAGTTTCTGCCATCGGAGCTGATAGACCCCGTCAGCTGTATATCCGGTAAAAAGCCTGTGTTGAAAGAAGTGGAAAACTGGTATTTCGAACTGGAAAACTGCATTGATATGATGAAAGAATACAATGATTTCCTGAGGAGAAATACCAATACCAGAAAGTATCAGTTGGAGACGGTGGAAGAGTTTTTAAAGAAACCCATGCTGTATGTGCCGAAGAAATATGTGGAGAGCCCTGAGGAGTTGTCAAAGCGTCTGCCGGGACACCGCTGTATTGACGAGGAAAAGAAAAATTCCATACTGTTTGAATTTGAGACGCTGGAAGACAGGGATAAAGCCAAAGCCGTATTTGAGGAACTGGGCATCCATTACACTTCGGGGAAGACTCTGGTTCCTTTTCGGCTCTCCGGAAATGTGGAATGGGGAGTACCCTTTCCCGATTGTGAAGAACTAAAGGACCTGACCTTTTGGGTGTGGCCGGAATCTTTATGGGCGCCGGTTTCCTTCACTAGGGCATATCTCAGACAGAAAGGCCGGGAAGAGGAATGGCGTAAGTGGTGGGGGGATGATGACGCTATGGTCTATCAGTTCATCGGGGAGGATAATATTTATTTCTATGCCATTGCGCAGACTGGGCTGTTCACCGGTCTTCAGGTTCCCAAAGGAACGAAGCCTGATATGGAAAAGGTGCATCTCTCTCATATCATAGCAAACCGTCATCTGTTGTATATGGATGCGAAGGCCAGTAGCAGCTCTGAGAAAAAGCCGCCTATGGCCGACGAACTGCTGGATTATTATACCAAGGATCAGCTGCGCATGCATTTTATGAGTCTGGGATTGTCCTCAAAAAGTGTGAGCTTCAAGCCCCAGGCGTTCCTGCAGGAAGAGGAACGGGCTGGGGCGGATATGGTACTGAAAGAGGGAAATTTGATCACAAATGTCTTCAACCGGCTGATACGTTCCTGCTTTTATGCGGTTCAGAATAATTATGCAGGGAAGATTCCTGAAGGCGAAGCAGACGAAAAAATCAGGGATATGGCCGCGAAGACAGTGCTGGAGTATGAACGTTATATGTATGATCAGGCATTTCACAGGATTTCCTATCTGCTGGATGATTTTATCAGGGAAGTCAACAAGCATTGGGTGAATCAGGTGAGGCTTGCCGATATACATGGAGATACTGCCTTGAGAAGGCAGACCGTGACGGATTGCTTTTATGCCTGTAAGGTCATGGCAGTACTGGTGCATCCCATTGCACCGGAGGGCTGCGAAAAGTTCCGAGAGTATATGAATATAGGAGAGGAACTGTGGAATTGGGACTATATTCTGGAGCCGATTTCCTTCTATACGGGTGATCTGACCAGACATGAGCTGAAGGTGCTGGAACCGAGGGAGGACTTTTTCAAAAAGCACGAGTGCCAGATCAATTAATTTACCTAAACCTCAGGTTGATTTTCCCGGGTTTTCCTTAAAACAACATGTATTGTAAGTTCTGCTTATTTTACCTACAATATACTTACGGAGCTGAAAATAAATTGGAGGTCAGGACTTGTATGATTAATATGGAAAAGATCGGAAAGAGGATTGCGGCCCTGAGAAAGGAACAGGGATTTACAGGAGAGGCGCTTGCGGAGCGGCTGCAGGTAAGCCCACAGGCTGTATCAAAATGGGAGAATGCAAAATGTCTGCCGGAGACAGCCATTCTTCCTGCGCTGGCGGAAGCGCTGGACTGCAGCATTGACAGCCTGCTGTGTCCCCGGGAGCTTTTTATTCTGGAAGCGGTCTATACGGACGGGCAGACCCAGGTTCCCGTGACACGGTTCCTGAATGACATGGTGCGCGACAACACACTCAACATTTATGTAAATGCACCATTTATCGGCGCTTCCATTGAAAGCGACCGGCTGAAGCTTTTGCTTGTAAAATACCAGACACCAAAGGGTCTTTACTTTTCCTGCGCTTTACAGAATGAAAATCTGATCCTGGATATGAAAAGTGAAGGTTTTGCGGGGGACTGGGCTTTTCAGATCATCGGAGCATACTATGGGAACGAAAAGGAGTATTCCTCCGCCATGCAGAAGATAGAACATTATGAGTATTTCAAGCGGGACAGGATAGAGGTGAATCATGAAAGCTTTCCCAGCAATCCCGCAAGTGATGACACGGAATATCTGACGCTGATCTATCTGAACGCCGAGGGAATTCATGCCATCAGCTGCCCGGAAAATGATACTCTTTATTATGGGGAGCATGGCACAAAACTTCTGCTTCGGGACCATTCAAAATGTATTTTGAAAAATGTGATGCGTCTGTCCTGGGAGGGGGAAGGCAGCGGACAAATGTGTCCCTGGGCAGGTTCGCTTCATGCGGCTCTTAAATATATGGGAGAACCATACACTTATGAGCAGATTATGGGAATGAGCGGTGCGTGTTATCGGATATGTTTTACGGATGTCTGGGATTACAGCTGCACGGATGCCCTTGTGGCTTTTGATTATGTCACGCCCCTGTACAGTGCTATCGGCTATTCCTTCCGAATCGTGGAAAGACTGGAAAAGCAGGAGAGGAAAGCGGAGCGTCTTGCAATCATGGAGGACATTAGAAACAGCAAACCGGTACTGGCAATCAATCTGCGGGTTGCTCCTGAGTGGGGGGTCATCACAGGTTACACCGATAACGGCAGTCATTTTTTGTGCCGCACCTATTTTGATAAAGACGTATTTGATGCACTGGAGCAGGAGGATGAGCAGGCGGATAGTCGGAAACAGGCAGACCGGCGGACGGTTTTTGAGGAGAACGGGGGGTATCTTTTCAGCGATTTCTGGCCTTTTATCATTATACACTTTGGTGAGAAAAAGAATGTGAAGCCGCCGCTGGACATTCTGAAAACTTCCCTTACCACGCTCATCGATTCTTTTCAGGCCGAAGAATGCCGTGGCTATACTCAGGGCAGGGATGCTTACAAGGCGTGGATCAGAGGGCTTTCAGAGGAGTCCGATTTTAGGATTGAAGATGAAAGAGACAATGTTTTGAGACGGCTGGACGTAAACGACAATATGCTGTGTAACCTGGCAGATGCAAGGCGTGCGGCTGCTGCCTGGCTGCGGGAGGACACGTCGCTGACGAATGAAACGGGACGGCAGTATCTGGACAAAATAGCAGAGAACTGTAAGACAATTTCTGACACCGTGTCCGCGTTTCGGGACAGGGTGCGCCGTACTTCTGCGTGTGAGATTGCGTATAATACCATAAACGCATACGGTGTGTCCACACCGGGACTCCGAAAGGAGCAGATTGATCTGCTTGAAAATGCGCTTACTCTGGAGGAAGAGAACTGCAGGCTTGCGGAAATGATACTGGAGTTGCCTGAAATGATGTAAGTGCTAAAAGGGGATGGTTGAAGGATGCCTTCACTCTGCCAATCTGGATGAATATGTGGTGATGTTACCGGAGGAACTGGAAGAGCTGATTCATAGGCAAGTAGTACCGGGCTGTCGCTTTAACGATTGAAAAATCGTGAAGTGCGACAGCCCCGGTAAGGGTTACAATTTCTATATGGAGATTTTAATTCGCAGCGACTGTGCGGTCGCTGCTCTATTTAAAATGCCGTCTAACAGTAAGACGACCCCGTCACTGCCATGGCTATCTTCTCCGCAAGGGTTGTTGAGATCATTCCAATCTTATCCATGTGCATTGCTTCGTCCGGCAAATAGACATGTGCTTTTCGGCCATCAGGAAGTTTTGTCTGATATACTTTACGGGAATAGGACACTTCTCCGTAGACCGTTTTGATCGTTGTACTGCGTTTCCCCTTGTCACGGTACAGGCTTTTATCCCTTTCTTCTGTCAGTTTGGCATCATAGCTCTCCAGCATGATCCAGGTGATCACCCTTCCCAGTTCACAAACATATGCAAAAACTTTCTGCTCCAGGGTCTTGAAAGATACCAGCTTTTCATCTACAATAGATATTTATTTTAGGAATGATTCCTAAATTGGGGCTTTGCCAATAAAAATTATACACTAACGACATTCGTCACAAACTATTTTATATGTCAGTCTTTACAAATTTGTAGCATTGTATTATTATATGAGATTATAATAATGCAGAAAAGGAGAATGTCTTATGAAAAAACTAACAAAAAACTTAAAAAAGAACTTTATGAAAAAGGCGGTTGTATTATCGCTGGCTGGTGTTCTGCTGTGCAGTCAGAGTCTGACTGCGACTGCGGCAACAATTACCGCAAATGAATCCCAGAAACCTGTACATATATGTGCATTTTCTGCAGTGGACTGGACGCTCGTTAGTTCTGCCAAAATGGACACCCACTCTTATACATCCGGTTATATGGTTGATGAGTATGGTAGAACTAAGCCTGTCCTGAGTCCTTGTGACAAATATGCATATGTTTACAGAGCGCAGTGGAAATGCGGTTGTGGAAAAACAAACGGATATACTACAAAAACTATAACCGTTCACTCAAGCTGTGGCCAATAAACAATAGGATGTAAACGCAAATTAAAAGATGGAGGAATTCCCTTATGCAAAATGTATCCCGAAAAGTCAAGATTACAGGCAGGCTTATCAAATTGGTCTTTGTAGCTCTTCTGGCAGCCTCGCTCCTGCTGTCCGGCTGCAGGGATTCCTCCGAGCCTTTAGACCGGGCAGAAGCCTCTCAGCCTTCCACAGAACAGTCAGCAAATGCAAATAATACTTCGGGTAAAAGCCTTTTCTCCGATGCTCTGTACTGCCATGTCACGGAAAAGTCGATTTCTGACCCAACAAAAGGCTTTGTGGATGACCCTGAGAATCGAACGAAATATCCTTCCCTTGTGGATTCCTTTGCGGACGCAAAGATGAACCTTTCTCTGACAGATTCTTTCTCCGCAGCCGGGACTCTGTACCTGCTGTATAATATCACATACACAATGGAAGAAAATAAAGAATATATAGAAATTCCCAGCACTTATTATTTTCTTTACACCCTGGAAGCACCCTATGAGCAGTGGTACTGCTATCCCTTTTCCTCAGACTGCTGGGCAACCATCAATCCCGATTCTTCAATAACTATCCCTAATATCAAAAGTATTGCCGGTGTCTGCAAAAACGGTGTATATTTTCAACTTCTCTCCGGTGATATTGGTTACTACAGCCAGTTCGGAGACAGCAGACTTATGGAAGAATTTAAAACAGATTCTGAATCTCCTGCCACATTTACACTGTACCACACCGATGAAACTTTGTATGCCGTTTCTACTGATTTATTTTCCAACGGCAGTTTCACCTCCTATGATGAACAGCTGAAGCCTGTGCTGACCCAGAATCTGGAAAACCAGCTGTACGGCTGCTTTTCTTCCGGTTCCGAATTCCTTTGGTACGGATTTGACGAGCAGCAGAATCTTGTGGTCTGGGATAAACCCAATGGGACACAGCTGTTTTCCCTTGGAAATATGGTAAATTCCTACTCCGATTTCCTACTCACCAAATCCGCTGCCGGGGAGTTTATTTTGGCGGATATCAGCGGCATCTGGGCAGGAGACGGCACCGCGCCCATGCAGAAGATTCTGTCTTTTGCGGAAAGGGGCTATGTCCTGCAGGAACTGCTTGCCCTGAATGTCAATGAAGACGGCAGCCTCTTTCTCATTACACAGTTTGAAGACAGTCTCTGTTTATTGATACTGGAAGGATCGGACGAACCTGATCGTCAGGAAGTCACTGTTGTCTCCACTGATACGGCATCGCTGTCTGATGTAGTCGCCTCCTTCAACCGGCAGAATGACAAATACCGTGTCACTCTGGTCAATCCGTTCGACTCGGATGACTTTTCTGCTTACTGTCAGCAGCTTCAGATGGAAATATCCGCCGGAAGAGGACCTGACCTGGTACAGGCCGGACTTATCGACCTGGCGGGATGTATTGATAACGGCTATGTTGAATCCCTGGAAGATGTCATTCAGAATCCAGCCGACTATTGGCCCGGCTGTCTGGAATACGGCGAACGCAACGGCGTCCTCTATAGTATTCCTTACTATATGGTAGTCTCCTGCCTGACAGCCTCTGAGTCCCTGACCGGAGGCCTGAATGCCTGGACTTTGGAGCAGATGATGGAGGCGGTCAGACGTTCTCCCGCAGAATCTCTGGAAATAGATCTTGACAGCCTGAACATTGTGCTGCAGTATGGTCTGGGAATCCGTGATAATACACAGTTTATTGATTATGACGCAGGCGTAAGTCATCTGGCGGAGCAGCCATTTATTGATTTTCTGGAGTTTGCGAAAAAATACGGCGACAATCTGTATTACACTGCTAATTCAGACTACAGCGAAGCGGCGGAATATTACCATGACGGCAGACTTGCATTTTATACTCTGACTATGTACGACCCCAGCCGTCTGCTCTTTTCTTCTGTGCTCTTTCAGGGACAGGATGCATTGATCGGCATGCCCTCCACTCAGGGACGCGGCGTGTATATGGGCTGTAATGCTCTCGCGCTGAACAATAATTCTCCATCCAAAGACTGCGCAAGGGAATTCCTGCGCTACCTGATGTCAAGGGAGGGACAGATTGAGTTTGTCAGGAACACTCTGACATTTTCCTGCCGCAAGGATGTGACCGAGATGATTCTGGAGGATTACCAGCTTCAATCAGCAGAAAGTGAGTCATCATATGGACGCTTTGGACTAATTTCAAAGAGTACTCCCCTGAGTGATGAGCAGATTGAACAGCTCTTTTCGCTGTTTGAGGATGCCCGGCCTAAATGGGAATTGCCCTCGGAGATATACAATATTGCCTGCGAGGAGTTGGAACCCTACTTCGTCGGAGACTGCTCTGCGGAAGACGCAGCCTGGAAACTGAGCAACCGAGTGCAGCTGTATCTGGACGAGCGGAAATGATTTCCTGTTCATACGGCAAATCAAAGGGGCATATAGGTTTTACCTATATGCCCTCTCTGTAAAAATCGTCCTTTATTTCCGACATAACCAGATAACATTCTTTTCCGTAAAGCAGTTTTGCCGGAATCCGCCACGGACGGCCGTAATAGAAATTGTCCGCCGCAAGTTCGCCGTCGGCGTAAATCTGTGCCACATCATATTCGCCGGGGATTTCGATAAAGCCGGCGTCGCCGGATACCCATATTTTTTTCCATGTTCTGTTTCTGATGCCGCCTATGTTAAGTTCATCGGCATAGGGAGGAACAAAAGGCTCGCTGACTGACTCAAACTCTGCTTCTGCCTGCATAAATTCTCTTTTGACGGCATAATGCTCAAATTCCGAACCATTCCACCTGTCGTATGCGAAATCACCCTCCTGCACCGAACGGATTTCGCCGTCATATTCATAGAGATCACAATTATCACCAATATAAAGCGCATCGGAAAGCCTGCGGGCATATCCGGCCCTGTCAGGGGAAAGGGTTACAAGCAGGATACTATTTACTTTAACGGATTTCCCGCTTTGGGGTTTGTAAATTTCTCCGCTGCTGAATTTATATTCCGGCTCTATGCCCTCGATTTCCACAAAGAAATATACATCGTCTGCCCGGCATAAGAGCTGTGCTGTAGCATACTCCAGTAT
>JAIDME010000389.1 GCA_029050705.1 Acetatifactor sp. | reverse complement strand
TTTTGTCCTGGTCAAAGGCGGAACTTATGATATGGGAAGTCCTGAAAGCGAAGCGTGGCGCAGCGAGGATGAAGTGCAGCATTCTGTTACAGTCAGTGATTTTTATATGGGTGCATTTGAAGTGACGCAGGCGGAATATCAGAGCATTATGGGCAGCAACCCAAGTAATTTTACAGGTGACAGTCTGCCGGTTGAAAATATTTCATGGTTGGATGCAGTGGCATACTGCAATGCACGGAGTGTGGCAGAAGGGTTGACTCCTGTTTATTCAGTGGAGGAGTCCGGTGTAGGCTGGGATCGAAGCGCCAATGGTTATCGACTGCCTACGGAAGCAGAATGGGAGTATGCCTGCCGGGCAGGAACAACAACCCCCTTTAATACGGAAAATTCTATCAGTGCGGATGAATCAAATTATTGGGGACATTATCCGTATCTGATCGAAGATAATTATTTTTCACAGGAAAATCTTGAAACAAAGCCGGGGATATACCGGCAGACAACGGTTGAGGTAAACAGCTTTTCTCCTAATGCATGGGGACTTTATAATATGCACGGAAATGTCGGTGAATGGGTATGGGATTACTACGGGGAATATGAAACGGCAGCGCAGACAGATCCAACAGGCCCTGTCAGCGGAACCCGGCGTGTAAACCGTGGGGGCGGCTGGAATGACTTTGCCAAAAATATCCGTTCTGCATACAGGGCAGCAGCACCTGAACAAAATGGCAGCTTTAATGTAGGAATCCGTCTGGTCCGCAATGCCGCAGCCGGATCAGGCAGTGTGGAGGGACAGGCTGTACAGACAGAAGCAAAGGAAGGAAACGGAGGAGTATTGATCGTGTTCTTCTCATGGGGAGGAAACACCAGAGGAATCGCATATGAAATCCAGTCTCAGACAGGGGCGGATCTGTTCGAGATAGAATTGGCAGAGCCATATTCTTCGGATTATAATACCGTTCTGGATGAAGCACAGCGCGATCAGAATGCACAGGCACGGCCTGAGATTAATGATCATGTGGACAATATGGAGGATTATGATACGATCATTCTTGGATATCCTAAAATGGAGTATGGTTTTAATTGTGTATTGTGTGTATAGCGTTCAGAAAAAGAGGAAAAAAGGAACGGTATATACAAATAGAGTGAAGATTGTGTATGGTGTTGTGGAAGCTGGCTTGTTGAACATAGAATTCTGGAAGTCAGTTTTTTTAGTGGTTTTGTAAGATGTAATTGTGAAGAAAGAAAAATTTTGTTATAATATGAGATGTAAGTATTGGAATAGAGTGCGGCAATTAAAGATAGAAATAGGCTATATAAAATTTTTATCAGAGTGATTAAGCAGTATAGAAATTATGTGAAGGAAAATATATCAGCGGGGGAAATGGATATGAAATACACATCAGGATATGCAAGGAAGCCTGCAATTTTTGTGAGTTCAACATGTTATGATCTAAAGCAGATAAGGCAGGATATAAGGGATTTTATTGAAAATGATTTAGGTTATGAAGCAATACTGTCGGAGTTCGATACGTTTCCAACCAATCCTAGTATAAATACAACAGATAATTGTCTAAGAGTTGTTGAAGAACGAGCAGATATTTTTGTATTGATTGTAGGTGGTCGTTATGGATACATTACTAATCATGCAGATAAATCTATTACCAATTTGGAATATTTGCGCGCTAAGAGTAAAGGGGTACCGATATATGTCTTTGTTGACCAGACAATAATAAATCTTCTTTCAGTTTGGGAAAAAAATCCAGAGGGGGATTTTTCAAATATTGTGGATTCAAGTAAGGTGTTCTCTTTTGTGAAAGAGCTACGGAGTATAGACAGTAACTGGGTTCATGAGTTTAGGAATGCAAATGATATAATATCTTGTCTAAGATTGCAGTTTGCATATTTAGTCAATGATAGTGTTTTATTGAGGCGGCATATTGTGAAAGAAGGTGTATCTTCTAAAATATTAAAATACTCAGGTCAGGTTTTTCAAATAGCAATTGAAAAACCTGAATTGTGGGAATATCGTTTGTTTGCTGCTGCATTAAAAGATAATTTAGAAAAACTGGATGATTTAAGATATGATGTTAAATATGGAATTTCATTTAATAGAGTAATTTCGATAGATAATCCGCAGGAAGTGATTTTGTCCGTTCAAACCAAAATGGAGGAACTGAGGTGTAAAATAGATCTTCTAAATCCGATGATAAATATAGCACTTGTTGAAGCGTTCGGAGAACCTGGACAACCAGGTGATGCAGAGTATATAATTTATGTTGCAGAAAAAATAATTGATATATATAAATATATTCATGAATGGTCATTGAGTTTTAATAGTTTTCTTGTACCTGAAGAATTTCGAGGATTATTACATGCAGCATCTAGATTAAGTGAAACAGTGATTCAAGATATTGAAAGTTTTATAAAAGATTACAATGATGGGTTGGAACATCTTGTTTTAGGTTTGGAGGATAGTACAGAAAAAAGGACGATAGAATTCAAACTAGATCTTAGAAGTCCCAATATTGCTTTAGTTGAGGAAGAATCAAAGAAAATAATGAATTTATATGGTCTTGCATAATTTTCGAGAATTTGCTATTAAAAAGTTTATATTGTAATAGTGTTGGTGTGAAAATTTAAAAGTTTTGATAGAAAGGTTACATCGAAAATGGTAAATAGAGAAGAATTTGCACATTTACTGTATAATACTATAATAAGTAGTACAAATTCAGATCAAGTTGCTTTTGAAAAATTAAGTCCAATTTGTAACTGGATTCAGAAAAATATTCCTTCAAAATTGTACCGCTTTAGAAGATATAATGAATATACGGTAAATGCATTAAAAGAAGATGAAATTTGGGGAAGTAGTATATTGGAATTTAATGATCCATATGAGTGTGTACCATTCTACAATATGCAATCCATCAATGACCATATTAATAATGTGTTACAGCCACAAGATGTATTAACAAAGCTACAATATTTAAAAACTGGAAATATTCCCGAACAACTTAAAAAAATGTGTTCGCCTGACATTTTGCAGCAGATAATTCAAAGCATTCCAGATGTACTTGATGAGGGTATAATAAAGGACAAATTAGAGCAATTTGAAGAAGGTTTAAAAGGAGTCATTTCAGGTGATTTTGCTCAAATTATTGAGAAATTTTATACTGATATTCGAAGTGCAGAAGCACAACGACAAATCGCGTGTTTTTCAGAACAAAACAATTCATCTCTAATGTGGGGACATTATGCAGATAGTCACAGAGGATTCTGCCTACAATATGACTTTAGGGAGGTACTCAAGAAGTGCAGTTGTAATTGTCATAATATTAAAGGATGCAATAATTTTATGCTGAATTTTTCTGTCGCACCTGTTATCTATAGTGACATACGTTTTGATGCGACAGGATATTTGTCGACTCTGTTGCAAGA
Source organism: Acetatifactor sp. (assembly GCA_029050705.1). Taxonomy (GTDB): domain Bacteria; phylum Bacillota; class Clostridia; order Lachnospirales; family Lachnospiraceae; genus Acetatifactor. The sequence goes on along the minus strand of JAIDME010000389.1, from coordinate 13,435 downwards.
TTATATATGTAGATTGGGAAATATACCAATGGAGTTATATTTTGATGATACATTGATTATTTCAAAATGTTTGTTAACAAAGTCTGAAGACTGGAAATATGAAAATGAATGGCGCTTGTTTTCACGTGCATATCAGGAGCAGTATAAACCATATAGAATGATTTCTCATCTTAAACCCAAAGCGCTGTTTATGGGGGTTATGATGGACAAAGAAAAAGAATTAGAATTATATTCAATTTGTAAAGATAAGGGTATCAAGTGCTATAAAATGTTACAAGACTTCCAAGGAAAACAATTTACAGTTTATGATGTTCCATATGAACAAATAATAAATTGGACAGAGATGGAGAAAACGAATCAATTAAGAACCCAAGGAAATTAGAAAACAAAAAATATAGGCTTTATTTATGAAAGGAACAAGAACTGTAAAAATACTACCTGATAAAATTTTAAATTATCAATACAAAATTTACATAGAGCCAGCAGATATGAGCGAAAATATCTACTGGCTCTAGTCATTTAAATATTTATTTAGAAATACAAATTTGGTGTCTGATCGTGCAAATACTGTATAGAGGACTAGATAAGAGAAAGGCAGAACAGTATGCCACAGTAAAAGAGAAGGTTTGGAATAATACAGAGGAAACGGAACTGCTGAACACGGAAAAAGAGTTTGATTGTTGCAGTGGAGATAAATATATCTGTGTCAGAAAGCACACTTTAGCATAAACCTTGTCCTTAGAGGGAATGGCTACCGAAAAATATGCCAGACAGTCAATATGGTGAACTTTACTTAAAGGGCAGCCATGCACTTTCGTTTATTGAGTGCATGGTCTTTTTTATTGCAAAAAGCTATGGAACAGGATATGGCGGCTGATTAATCTTGAAGATTGGAGGAATGGAATGGGTGAGGAAAGCATCCGCCAGGATAAGGAACTGGCAAGGGCGGCAATAAAAGGGCTGACTTTTTATGCAGAGCAGATCGCATATCAGGGGAATGATGATGAAATATGGCAGGTCAGGAGTTTGGTTGACGCATTAAGCCTATATTGGGGAGTGGATGAAAAGAGGGACTGGAAGGGGGAATTTGATGAAAGGATGCAGCAGGCCAGGCAGGAAGGGAGCATTCCGCAGCGATGCTCCAACATGACCCGGATAAAGTCAGTAAGGGTCTGTGCCGATATGCGGAGGAAATGGCATCGATCCAGGGTGTGGAGGAAATAGAAAGGATCTTGGAAATCCCTGATGTCATCAGGCGCATGGGTAAGGCTTGGAAAATGTTCCAGAGCGACATTGAAATTCCTGTCGTAAAATCGGGGATATTGCAGATTCGCTGCAGATATCACAGCAGACTGAAGGAATCCACACACAGTAGCACGGAGGGAGCAGGATGGATAACGAACAGAGGATCAACAAATTTAACAGGGAGAATTCCCCTTTTTACATTGTCGACCATGAGAACGGTAAATATAGCTTATGCCTTGCCTTTTCTTTCTTGGAAGGGGAATATGAAGATTTTAGGCAGGATGCGTTTAACCGTTATGCATTGGAAATCGGTGAACCGGTTATGAATGATTTGGGGCTGTTTACGCATGGAAGTGGGTATGAGTGGCAGACCGTCTTTGAGAAAGCATTCGAAAGTGATCCTAAAAGCGGCAGGATACAATACGATTGCGAAGCCGGCGGGTTCTTCTGCTATGCGGAAAGCCTGTCCCTGTTGGAGGATTTTGGTACACGTTTCAGGGCTGTCTGCATGGATGGGGAAAAATTTGCAGAACTTGTCAGTACGGCATTGAAAGAGGATGCGGGACAGCAATGTATGCAGGAGGCTATGGGTATGGGTAGGATAGAATAAACAAAAATTGGCACCAAGCTGCCGCCGCAGGATGCGGCCAGGCTTTCCGTTATAGCGGAGGCTTGGCCGCTTTTTTACTGCCCTGCGGCGGACAGAAAAAATAGAAAGGATGGAGGAAGATGGCATCTAAATTTATGAGTGACATGCCGCTTGCAGGGATGGAGGCACAGATGCAGCAGGTTCCGGGGTTCAAGCCGAGAAAGGGCGGGATATCCGTGAGCAGGCTGGAACTGCCGAAGGTGCAGGGATGCGGCAGCGGGCAGACAGAAGGGCAGGGGGACTGCGGGCCTCCTGACGGGAGCAGCCCCTGTGGAAGCCCAGGAGACGGATGTGGGCGTTTTTCCTGCCTTCTCGGTCGTTTTACCGGGGAAGTGGGGTTCGGCCCGTTTACAGACCGCGTGTCGCATCTGGAGGGCAGCGTGGGGAGCACTTTCCGGGATGAGGGACACAGGGAACGCTTCCAGAGCCAATGGAGGATGCAGGGTAATGACCCAGACAGGGACGCCATGTGCGCCGCCCTTTACCTGCTGACGGCAGACCAGATGCTGTGGGGGATGGCAGCCCAAGCGGTACAGCCGGAACTTATCGACTTTGCCGCCATCTGCATCAGGGGCATCGATCTGGACGGCTATGTGCTGTTCCATTCCGCAAAGGATCTGTATAAGGGGACCAACCGTCTGAGCCTGTCTGAGCTTACCGACCCGGAACTGATAAGCGATGGGACATTCTGGACAGTCATCACGGCGTTCCTGATTCGGCGGTATGGGGCGGAGGTATTGGAGAAAGAAAGGAGCAAAGGATGTTAAAGGTATATCTGAGCAATATTGCCACATCAGACGGGATATGGCTGTCATTCCCCATGGGGTACCAGGAAAGGCAGGAGGCCATGAAATTCGGCGCAGAGGGTACAAATGAGATTGGGGCAGTTACAAGCCCGTTGGAGGGATTAAAGACGCATCTGGAAGGGATGACGCTGCGACCCGGCAAGGGTATACAGGAACTGGAGTTTTTAGACCGGCATACGGACTGCATGACAGAAAGGGAAAAGTGCATATTCCAAGCGGCACTGGAGATCGAGGAACCTCGCAGTGTAATGGAGATCGTGAACCTGTCCTGCAACCTGGATAAATTCGTGCTCTACGATGGTGCTTCCAACCATGAGGAACTTGGTAAACGTGTGCTGGGGAATGAGGAAATGTCAGAAAAGGTTTCCCTCTACCTGGATTATGAGGCGGCCGGGGAAAAGTATGCAGGCAGCCATGCCGGGTGCTTTACGCAGCTTGGGTATGTCACCCGCACAGGGGAAGCACTGGAGCCGCTCTATGACGGGAAACGCCTGCCTGACCCCGGATATGACAGATCGTGTGTCATCCAGGCATGGCTGAGTTCCCCCTATTATGCCGCAGGGAATTACCGGTATTACCCTGTTTCCCTTCCTGCCTCTGATGACAGGCTTGCCTTGGCAGAAGAAAAGCTGGGCTGGAAAAAGCTGGATGAGTATGAGGTGTCTTGCATCAGCTGTCCTGTCCGGGAACTGGAATCCTGCCTGCCGTTTTCCAGGGACATCAGGGAAATGAACGCGTTTGCAGGGCTACTGGTAGAAAGAAACATCCTGGGGGATGCCGGGACAAGGGAAAAGCTGTTTGCGGTGCTGGAGGCGGAGGTGCCTGAAAATATGGCGGAGGCCATGGAGATAGCCGCAGGACTGGAGCGGTATACAATTCTGCCGGAGGACATCCGGACTGCGGATGACTATGCGGATTATTTCCTGGACGAAGCACAGATATACATTGACGAGGAAGTACAGCCGTTCCTGGATTATAAGAGGCTTGGCGAATGCCAGATGAGGAAAGACGGGGTAGTCCAGACGGAGCATGGGCTGGTGCGGCGGGAGGATATCCCGATGGCGCAGCCTACGGAGGAACTGGAGGAATTCAAGCTGTTCAGCCCCCTGAGCGCACTTCTGTATCCAGATGATTGGGATGGGGGCGATATGCCGGAGGAAATAAGTCCAAGTGACCTGTGCGATTTTGAGGACAAGATCCTGGAGAGAATCCGGGAGGAACACCTGGAGGAAGAAGGGGAGAGGGGGCTTGCCATCTATCTTCACAACCGCCTGCTGAAGCGGAAAGTATTCAGTATGAACCCTACTGTAGAAATATGGAACGGGGAATTGTGGGGCGTGTTGGAGGTAAAAAGCCATGGTCCCCTGTCACCCCAGGAACTGTCCGGGCTGATGGAAGAATGGGAAGGCCAGGAGAGCGATGGCTGGGGAGAAGGCTTCGAACAGAGGGCATTTAAGACAGAAGAAGGGGAAATATTTGTCAGCTTCTGGCATTCCGACGATGACTTCTTCATCAAGACGGAACAGGAATTAAAGCAGCGGCAGACGCAGGACTTCGGGGTGAAGATGGGAGGGAACGGATGATGCGGATACAGGCCAATATATATGCTGACTGCCATGAGAATGTGCGGGGATACCAGGGGGCGATGCTGGAACTGCCGGCTACCCCCTATGAGATCAAGGATGCCCTACAGCGCGCCCGTGTGCCGGAGGGCGGCGGGTATACGCTGGAAAGCACCGGCGACTGGCCGGACTTCCTCTGGACTGCCCTGTTTAATGCCAGCCCCCTCTCAGGAGAAAATGCCCTGGAGGAACTGAACCTGCTGGCGGTTGCCGTAAGCCGCATGGATGAGATACAGGTTGGGATTTTTGAAGGTGCCGCACAGCTGCACATGGAGGAAACAGGGAAGAAAACCATCACCCTGAAGGAGTTGATCAACCTTGCCGCCTGTCTGGATGATTACGAATTCCACCCTGACGTGACAAATGACTTCCACCTTGGGAGGGCCTGCATGGAAGGCGGCTTACTCGACATGGTGGATAACCTGCCGGATGAGGTGGCAGAGCTGCTGGACCCTGCAAAGGTGGGGAAGGCACTGCGGCACAGCGATCACGGAACATTTACCTCCAGGGGCTATGTGTACCGGGGTGTCGCTGTCCGCCAGGATTTCTATGACGGGGAACACCTGCCGGCCTGCGGGGAAAGCCACCAGGGTCTGTTATCCCTGCGGATAGAAAAGCTGGATGCCCATGGCACGAACAGCGGCGTATGGCTGGAGCTGCCCGCAGACGAAAAGGCCCTGCGCTGGGCGCTGACATCCATCGGTGAGGAATCCTTTGATTCCTGCCGGATCGCAGAAACAAAGAGTGCCGTTATGCTGTTCCAGTACCAGCTGGCAGGGGATGAGGATATCAGCAAACTGAACACGCTGGCAGGGCGCCTGCAGGATTTACAGCAGGAGATGCCGGATGGTCTGATGCTTATGAAGTATAAGGCAGTGCTGGAACTGGAGCAGCACCCTGACCTGGACATGGAACTGGATATTGCCGCCAACCTGTGGTGTTATGATTTCAGCCCTGATATCATATCTCCGGATGAATACGGGGAATATGAACTGCAGTGTGCCGGGATCGATACAGGTGATCCTGCCTTTTCCGATTTTGATTTCCATGGGTACGGGGAGCGGATGCTGAAACTTGCAGGCTATGTGTTTACCCCCTATGGTGCCGTATCCCGGAACGGGCAGGAGTTTGTGCATGAATACACAGAACAGGAGCAGGCGCCCGGGCAGGGCATGGCAATGGAATAGCAGCACGGCGGCCGCAGGAAAGGAGGTGGTGCGGCATAGACAGCTTTATTTCATGGGTGGGCGGGAAGAAAGCCCTCCGTAAGCTGATTTATACGATGTTCCCCGTAAATTTTGACCGTTATATCGAGGTGTTCGGCGGAGGCGGGTGGGTGCTCTTTGGAAAGCCGCCCGACTGCAGGTGCATGGAGGTCTATAATGACTACAACTCCAACCTTGCCAACCTGTTCAGCTGTGTGAAGGACAGGACATGGGCGTTCCTTAAGGAACTTGGTTTCCTGCCGATTAACAGCAGGGATGAGTTTTCCGTCATCCGCAGGTTCCTCGACAAGCAGGAATTCGATGGCCGTTTTCTGGCGGAAGAACTGGAGCTGGCGCAGGTTTCCCTGCCGGTGCCTGATTTTGAGGAGATCCGGTCCATACTCATGGAGAATGCGGAAGTGACGGATGTGAAAAGGGCGGCCGCATTCTTTAAACTGATACGGTACAGCTATGGGAGCGGCTGCACATCCTATGGCTGCAAGAACTTTGATGTGCGCAAATGTTTTGACACCATCTGGCAGGCATCCCGCAGGCTTGCGGACACGGTGGTGGAGAATAAGGACTTCGAGGCGCTGATCCGGCAGTATGACCGTGACAGCGCCTTTTTCTACTGTGACCCGCCTTATTATGAGACGGAAGGGCATTATGCCGTGGTGTTCCGCAAGGAGGATCACGCAAGGCTGCGGGATGTGCTGGCCGGGTGTAAGGGGAAATGGATGGTCAGCTACAATGACTGCGATTTTATACGGGACCTGTATGCCGGGTACACCATCACGGCAGTGACCCGCATCAACAACCTGGCACAGCGCTATGACGGCGGCTGCGAGTTCCCGGAGGTGCTGATCACCAATTATGACCCGAAGGAGCGGGAGAGGGCGCAGCCTGTGCAGATGAGCCTGTTCGGGCTGTGCGGCGGCAGTGACGCGGAGGGCGGCTATGGCATCATGGAAACCGCCCAGGAAAAGGAAGGAGGAACCTATGGGCAATGCGATTTATAAGCTGGTGGACGGCAAGGGAAGGGTGCTGATCCCCAAGGCGCTGCGGGAGGCGGCAAACTTAGAATACGGCGGCATCGTGCGGCTTGGGCTTGCAGATGGGAAAGTGACCGTCCGCAGGGTGGATGTGATAGAACCCGGCGACCAGTCACCGGAGGCGGTGGAAGCCTATGTGCATGCCGCACTGAAAACCATGCCGGACAGCACAAGGCTGGAACTGCTTGCGGAACTGAGCGGGCTGCTGCAGAAAAAGGAGGCATAGCACCATGCATGAATATATAAAAAATGACTGTGAGCAGACCGGGTATGGATTCTCCCTGAAAGGGAAGGTGGTGGTGATAAACAAGGCGGCACTGCCGCCGGAACATCCGGGGCAGCTTTTCCTCTGCACGGGAGGGAACGGGGCGAACCCTAACCCCATAGGACGGAGTGTGTTCCTGGTCTCCCTTACAAACGGGGAAAGCTGCCGTTTCTGGCGGGGGGACGTGACAGGCACACTGAAGCCGGAACTTTTGCCGGATGAGGAAAAGCTGATGTTATCCCAGATCCGCCCGGCAGGGGCAAAAGACCTTGCGGCGAACGATCCGGAATACTCAGGGTACAGCTTCCTGCCGGACGGCCGCTACAGTGCGGGCGTATGGCTGTGCAGCCCCCAGGAAGCCATCGATTATGTGGAAATGCAGAAACCCTACCAGCACCGGGTGCTGGTCTGTGACAGGGATGATTTCGCAGTGATGGAGGTCATAGACGGAAAGCTCATATATCCCGATGAACAGGCGCTTGCCGAATTCCGGCAGGGGCAGGGCGGGGGGATGACCATGACGTAAGGAGGGAAGGAATGTGAACCAGATCCGGATTGAAAACGGGATCATCATGTATTACGGAAACAGGGCCGGCAGGCTGGATGACGGCTGTGCCGTGGTGGACCCCATGTTCAAGGGACAGGAACTCACCAGCTTTCTGGAGAGGCAGCGCCAGATCCATGACGTGAAGTGGATGGACGGGATGTTTGACCGCCTCATGGCAGGGAAACAGGAGGGCGCCGCGGCGCAGGATCTAAGGAATGTCCGCGTCTGGCAGCTGAAACCCGATGTGGATGTGTACATGAAATTCATCGGGTATGAAGAAACGTGCAGGAAGTTCGGGCCGCCGGACCAGGAGAACTACCAGGCGGTATATGACGGGGCGGCGGAAACCAATGACCTGGAGGCGCTGTATATGAAATTCGGAAATGACGGCAGCGCCCTCCCTGTAAACTACAGGGGGCATTCCCTCTCCATGAGCGATGTGCTGGAGCTTTATGACAGTGCAGGGAGCAGTTTCTACTATGTGGACCGCACCGGTTTCCAGGAAATAGAATTTGCCGCCCCGCAGCAGGCCCAGGGCCAGACAATGCAGTTTTGACAGGCGCAGCTTTCCATGCTGCAGACCTGTCTGCTGGATAAATATGATCAATGCCCTTATAAGGGCAGAAAAGAAGGAGGTTTTTTATGTCTACACCTACACTGGATATCAAGATCAGTTCCATGTACCCGCCCGGACAGCAGGGCGGAATCAGGGCTTATGCCTCTGCGACCATAGACGGCTGTTTTGCCGTGCGGGGGATCAAGGTAGTGGAGGGCGGCAGGGACGGCCTGTTTGTGTCCATGCCCAGCCGCAAGACGGTGGACGGTTACAAGGAAGTATGCTTCCCTGTGACGGCAGAGTTCCGTGAACAGCTCCACAATGCCGTGATGGATGCCTACCAGCAGGCGATCACGATGGCGCAGGCGCCCCCTGCCCAGCAGGAAGGCGGCACACCCCAGGAAGGCCAGCCGGAAACAGCCGGAGGGGAAATACCACAGGAAAGCCAGCAGATGGCAGGGATGTAATAGGCAACAAAATCAATATCAAAAAACCTAAAAAATGGAGGAATCATCAATGAAGAAGATCAGAAACCAGGTTAACAGAATGTGCGGCGTTTTTGCAGTAAAGGCTATGGAGGCCAGAAGGAAGCTGGCAGAGCGTTCCGGGGAGGGCTATGTTGACACGGCGGTCAAGATCCTGATTGCAGTGGTGCTTGGAGCACTCCTGCTGGCAGGCCTGTATGCTCTGTTCAAGGACACGGTGCTGCCCACGCTGGTAAACCGCATCCAGCAGATGTTCAACTATGCCGGTTAACCCGGCAGCCTGCCAGGGGATGGGCGCGGCTTTGGGAATCACAGCATCACTAGGGATGGTACTGCAGGCTGTGCTTTTCCCTTTTCTGCTGGTCATGGTCTCCGCCTGCGACATCAAAAACAGGGAGATCCCTGACAGCCTGCAGGCGGCCATTGCACTGCTGTCCCTGCTGCATTTTTCACCCTGGAACCTTGCCGGGGCATTTACGGCGCTGCCGTATCTCTTAGTGGCCCTGGCAGGGAAAGGGACAGGCGGGATCGGGGGCGGTGACATCAAGCTGGCAGCCGCCATGGGGATCGTGCTGGGACTGCCGTCTGGTGTGGCGGCTTCCGTCATGGGGTTGTCAGCTTTTATCGTTTACGGGCTTATCTGTTCCTGCGTAAGGAGTCTTATGGGGAAGAAGGGCAGGACTGCCTACCCCGCAGGGCCGTTCCTGGCGGCAGGGGCAGCCATAGCTTATTTTATGGAGATTGGAGGATGGATCATATGAAAAAGAAAGTCATCATCACATTTTGTGCCGCTGTGCCCGTTGTGGCATTGGCGGCGTTTTTGCGCAGCCGCAGAAGAAAATACGCAGTGCGGTAGTGGAAAGGGGCGGGCTTTCACGGAAAACCCGCCCGTACCTAAAGCAGAATATTATATTTTCAGGAGGGAACAGAATGCAGATTCTAAAAAACAGGATTGTCATAGGCGTGGCCTGCATCATCTTGTCACTGATCATATGCTTTGCGGTCACACCTTTGTTTAATAAAAGCATCAGCGAAAAGACACAGATCGTGCGGGTGGTCAGGGAGATCAAGAAAGGCGAGGAGATCACGGCAGCACAGGTAAAAGTGGTGGAAGTAGGCGGGTATAACCTGCCGGAGGATGTGGTGAGGAACCCTGAAACCGCCATCGGCAGGTACGCCTCCGCCGACTTTGCGCCTGGGGACTATATCATCGCCTCCAAGATCGCGGATGAGCCTGCCGCTGAAAATGCGTACCTTTACAGCTTAAACGGTGAAAAGCAGGCCATGTCCGTGACGGTCAAGGCGTTTGCAAACGGGCTGTCAGGGAAGCTGCAGAGCGGTGACATCGTATCTGTCATAGCCCCGGATTACAGGAAGCAGGGGGTGACGGTAATCCCGCCGGAGCTGCAGTATGTGGAGGTCATCGCTGTCACGGCGAACAGCGGGTATGACGCCAACACAGGGGAGCAGGAGGACAAGGACTCCGAAAGGGAGCTGCCCACCACCGTGACGCTGTTAGTCACACCGGAGCAGTCCAGGATACTGGCGGAGCTGGAGGCAGACGGCAAGCTGCACCTTTCCCTGGTATACCGCGGGGATGCAGGGAACGCCGCCAAATTCATTGCGGCGCAGGAGGCTGTGCTGGAGGAACTGTATGCGCCTGCAGAAGAAGAAAACGGGGAAGAATCCGCAGACGTTACCCAGGAGCCGGAGGATGGCAGCGGAAACCCCAAAGACAGCTGGTCCATGAAGGAAGAAATTGGAAAGGCGGAGGAAGCGCTGTCGGGAAGCGGGGTGGAGTAAGCCTTGAATTTTATGAAAAAGAGCATATTCAGTCGGACGGACGGCGGGGAGGATGCCTGCATGGAGCCGGAAAAGGGAAACCAGATGCTGGCGGTTTGGGGAAGCCCCGGCTGCGGCAAGACAACGGTGGCTGTCAAGCTGGCGGCACACCTGGCACAGCAGAAGAAAGACGTGGTGCTGCTCTTATGCGACATGAACACGCCCATGCTCCCCTGCATCTGCCCTCCGGGGGACCTGGAGGAAGAACATTCCCTGGGGAGCATCCTTGCGGCAAGCCATGTATCGGAGTCCCTGGTGCGGCACAACTGCATCACCCATAAGAGGTTCCGCCACCTCGCCATCATCGGGATGAGGAAGGGGGAGAATGAATATACCTACCCGCCCTATGAGCGGACCCAGGCGGAGGAACTGCTGCAGGCATTAAGGAACATTGCGCCCTATGTCATCATTGACTGCGGCAGCTCCATCGCCAATGACATCCTTTCCGCCATCGCTCTGCTCAAGTCCGATGCGGTGCTGCGGATGGTAAACTGTGACCTGAAATCCATCAGCTACCTGTCCAGCCAGCTGCCCCTGCTAAAAGAAAGCAAATGGGATGCGGAGAAGCAGTACAAGGTGGCAAGCAACGTGTACCCTAACGAGGCAAGCGGCCATATGGAGCAGGTGCTGGGCAGTGTGGCGTTCCAGATCCCCCATTCCGGGGAGGTGGCATCACAGGTCCTTGAAGGGAACCTGTTCAAAGAGCTGGGGCTGAAGGACAGCAGGGCATTCCGGAAATCGCTGGAGTCCATCACAAGGGAGGTGTTCGGATGTTAGGGGAAAAGCGGAGCCGGGCGGCATTCCAGGGGGATTCCCCGGAAAGTGTTCAGGCAGGGGGAGGCGCACCTGCAGGAAAGCCGGAGGCAGGAAACACAGGAACAGGAAAAGGAAGGGCAGAAAAGCCGGTCCCGCCGTCTTCCGGGGAGGCATACCTGGACAGCCTGCTGAATGACTGCCTCGGCAGGGCGGAGGCCGGATGTCCTGGCAGTGCAGGGAAGGCAATGGGAGATGACAGGGGAAACGCCCCTGCATTTACAGATGAAAGCAGGCAGATCCAGAGGGATGCCAATAACCAGACAGAAAATATCCACAGACCTGCGGCAGAAGAAACACAGCATATCCCTACAGGGGCTGCGGAACTTTCCGAAAGCGGGGAAGGCTGTGCCGCATCCAGGCGGGAGGTCAGGACGCTGCGCACCCATGGCCTGTTTTTTGAGGCAGACCCGGAAGGCAGGGACTTCTCCTCGGTATTAAAGGAAGTGCAGGCATACCTGTCCAAAGAGTACAGCAGCCTGGTCACGGCAGAGGGCAGCGAGGATGCAAGGGCGCAGATCAGGCGTTTTGCTGGCAAATATATCCAGGATCACCGGATATCCGTGCCGGGCATGGATACGGAAACACTGATCGCCGCCATCTATTCCGAGATGGCGGAATTCGGTTTCCTGACCAAATATATCTATGGGGAGGGCATCGAGGAGATCGATATCAATGCGTGGGATGACGTGGAGGTGCAGTTTGCGGGCGGCGTGACGGAGAAACTTGCGGAGCATTTTGACAGCCCGGAACACGCCATAAATGTGGTGCGGCGTATGCTGCATGTGTCCGGCATGGTGCTGGATGATGCCAGCCCCAGCGTGCTTGGGCACCTTTCCAAGAACATCCGTATCGCCGTATTAAAAACGCCCATTGTGGATGAGGACGTAGGCGTGGCGGCCAGCATCCGTATCGTCAACCCCCAGAGCATGAAAAAGCAGGACTTTATAAAGGGCGGCATGGCAACGGGGCAGATGCTGGACTTTCTGGCGGAATGCATCCGCTACGGCATCTCCGTGTGCGTGGCGGGGGCGACCAGCTCCGGCAAGACCACCCTCCTTGGGTGGCTGCTCACCACCATCCCGGACGGCAAGCGTATCTACAGCATAGAGAACGGCTCCAGGGAACTGGCCCTGGTGCGCAGGAAGGAAGGGAGGGTGGTCAATTCCGTCATCCATACCCTGACCCGTGACAGTGAGAACGAGCGCCAGAGGGTGGACCAGATCGCCCTCCTTGACATGGCGCTGCGCTTTAACCCTGACATCATCGTGGTAGGGGAGATGCGGGGACCGGAGGCAAATGCGGCACAGGAGGCTGCCCGCACCGGCGTGGCCGTGGTCACCACCATACATTCCATGAGCTGTGACGCCACCTACAGGCGCATGGTGTCCCTCTGCAAGAGGGCTGTTGATATGGGCGATGATACCCTGATGGGGTTCGTCACGGAGGCATACCCCATCGTGGCGTTCTGCAAGCAGCTTGAGAACAAGGAGCGCCGCCTGATGGAGATCATGGAATGCGAGATCCTGCCGGACGGCACAAGGAAGTTCCGCCCCCTGTTCCAGTACCAGATCACGGAGAACCGGGTGGAAAACGGAAAATTTATTATCAAGGGGAGCCATAAGCAGGTAAACCCCATATCGGAGGGGCTGGCCCGCCGCCTGATGGAGAACGGGATGCCCCAGGAGATGCTCGCACAGCTTCTGGCTGTGCCTGGGCAGAAAGAGAAAAGGAAGGAGGGGAGCGCCTTATGACGGCGATCCAGCTGTTAGCCTGCGCCGGCCTGATCACCGGCGTGTTTTTGATCCTGGGCTTAAAACCCACGGAATTCACGGACGGCCTGTTTGCTTTTTTGATAAAGCCGAAAGGCAGCATCCGGGAGGATATTAGGGAAACCTCCGGGCTTAAGAAACCCGGCCCCCTGCGCCGGGAGATATTGGAAGCGCAGGGCGTACTGGAGATGACGGGAAGGGGAAAACGCTTTTCCCTGATATGCGCGGCGGCCCTGGCACTGTTCTGTGCAGGAGGTTCCATTGCCATCCTTTTGGGGAACTTTTTCCTGGCCCCTGTCATGGCGGTAGGTTTTCTGTTCCTGCCGTTCTGGTATGTGAAGCTGACGGCCAGCCATTACAAGCGTGATGTGTCGGCAGAACTGGAGACGGCGCTGTCGGTCATCACAACCGCCTACCTGCGGACAGAGGATATCGTGACTGCCGTGGAGGAAAACATTGCCTACCTTAACCCGCCGGTCTCAAAAGTGTTCAGGGACTTCCTGATGCAGATCAAGATGGTCAGCCCGGATGTGGAAACAGCATTAAAGGCCATGCGGGGGCGGATCGACAACGAGG
>JAIDME010000388.1 GCA_029050705.1 Acetatifactor sp. | reverse complement strand
TGTCGAGCACCTTGGTGACAGCATCCTGATTTTTGATATTCACAAGCTTGGTGTATCCGTCCTTGATAACAAGAACCGCACTGGGCGTCATCTTGCCGCCCAGACCTCCTGCACCTGATGCAGAATTTTTCTGGCTGTTGCTGCCTGCGCCCGCACCGACACCAAATGATACATCCACAAGAGGAAGAATAATGGTATCTCCCACCTGCGTCGCCTCTCCGACTACGGTTTTTGTGGACAGCACAGTATCCATTCCTTTTAAAAGAGCTTCCACAACTCCCTGAAAATTCTCTTTATCTGCCATTTTCTTTCCTCCCGGCTTTCATCTTTTTAATAAACAGTTTCAGCTTCTTATCCAGAAGCAGTTTCAGCGCATTCCATGCGAGAGTATAGAGAGTGATATGCCCTGATACATCCACATTTCCCTCCAGAACCTTCCGGTTGAAATCCGGTGATACACATATATTTTTGCCAAGAACCGGCAAAAGCATGCAGCATACGCCAAAGGCATAACCTGTGGTATCCGGTGCCCCCGTGCCGAAAAGCACATTGGCTTTGATGTGTCTGGGCCGGATGTCTTTTAATATATTTCCAAGCCTCAGTTTCACATGCTTCCACAGCAGAGCTGTATCTTCCTCACGCAAAAGAGCAGTATAATAAGATATGTTTGCCCAAATCTCTTTTATTTTATCATATATCTTTGAAATTGTGTACTTTATATTTTGGATTTTTTCTAAAATACGGGAAACCGGTTTATTATGCACCTGTTCCTCTGCATTCGCTGTGGGCTCGACTGTTGACATTTCCACATCTGCAGCGGGTCCTGCAGCTTCCGGGCTGCCCTCCGCCCCTGCGGTTTCCATGAATGCCTTGCTTTCCACGGGTACGGATTTCTCTTCAGGTTCTGCATTTTCCGTCTGCTTCCCGGATTCCTGCTTTTTTTCGGAAGGCTCTTTTTTCTGTCCTGTGTCCACCAGAGTCTTCCACAAAAGCTTAACCACCACATTCCCCGGCTCCGGATAAGCGTACCGAACTCTAACAAGACCAAACAGCCAGTCAGCTTTTGCAGTAACTGACAGCTTCTCAGTATCCTTTTCCCCTTTCACGCGATAGGTTACGGGCCAAAACAGCACAAGCAGCAGCGAAAGCAGCACCATGCCCAGAAGGATGAGAAGGACAATCCCGATAATGGATAAAATCCGTAAAATCACATCTGGCATAACAGATACTCCTTCAAAGCGCAGTCGCCTCTTTTCTCCATACATTCCTGAACCATCCGCTCTACCATTTTCACGGCCTCGTCATAATTTCCGGCAATTCCCACCACATAGGGCGGATAGTTTGCATAATACTTCTGTGCAAGCTGCCTTGCACTGTATATTTCAAGCTGGTCGGAAGGATTTCTTGAGAGGGCAATCAAAAAAACACCGGAGAGCAACGGTTTGTTTTCCAGTTTTTTCTTTATCTTATCCAGTTTTTTCTCCCTGATACTTTCTCCCAGGTACAAATCCGGTCGATAATTAAGTTTAGCTGCCATACACCAAGTTCCTTTGGTACAAGTATAGCATATAATTTGTTGTTTGCAATCAAAAAGATTGTTCCTGTGAAGGTTGACTTTTCTTTAAAATATTTTATACTGAAAGAGGAATATTTTAAGGAGGCCTGAAAAATGAAACCTGTAGCAAGAATGGCTCTGGAACCCGGCATGATATTAGGCGAAGATGTTGAATACCAGGCAGGCGTATTGTATCCTGCGGATACGGTACTGACCGAAGCTATGATTGAACGGCTGAAACGTTATTCCATTATGTGCGTCACGATCAAGGAAGATATTGATTTTGCTGTCACTCACTATGAAAAAATACGTTTTAATGAAGGTTTCAAAAACTTTCAGCAGAAGCACGCAGAAAATCTGATGCGCTACAAGCATCTGATGAAATCTTTTGTCACGGGCGGAAAGCAAATTGCGGACGAATATCTGCTTGCCATCTATAATGATATGGCTGCAACCTATGATTCCGGCACCACACTGCTGGATTACCTCTACAATCTGGTGCCAAACGAGGATGAACTGACCTACACCCACTGTCTGAACTCAGCCCTGCTGGGCGGCACTTTTGCAGACTGGGCCGGTATGGAGAAGAATGACAAGGAGACGCTGATTCTCTCCTGCTTTTACTACGACATCGGCAAACTGAAGTTGCCCTATGATCTGCTGTGGAAGTCCGGTAAGCTCAGCGAAGAAGAATTTGCAATGGTGAAGAAGCATCCGGTCATCGGATATGCCATCTTAAACAACACATCTTCCGTCAACCAGCGGATTAAAAACGCGGTCATAATGCACCACGAGCGCATGGATGCCAGCGGTTATCCATATCATATGAAGGGCTCCAGCATTGATATTTATGCGAGATATGTGGCTATTATTGATACATATATTGCCATGGCTTCACCCCGCTCTTACCGCACGGCATTGACTCCGCTGCAGATATTGGACAATTTCCAGAAAAATCTGACTGTGTATGACACGGAGATTTTACTTCCGCTCATGAAGCGTATCGCTGACGCACAGGTTGGAACTACAGTGCAGCTTTCCGACGATTCCGTGTGGGACGTATTTCTCGTTCATCCGGGCCGGTATTCCCTGCCGGTTTTGAAAAATGAGGAAGATAAGGTCCTGGATTTACTTGAAAATCCCCAGCTTAAGATTGTAAAGAATCTGTAATACTCTCGCTCCAAACACACAATGCAGCCGGAATTCTTTAAAAGTATTTCCGGCTGCCCCATAAATTTTGTTTCTTTAATTCCAGATACTCATTAAACGCTCTCTCCAGAATTTGCTTTTCATTTGAAAACTTCAGTAAATGGTATGCTTCGTGGTACTTGTAATAACCGGAGTCAGCAAAATACTCCTCCTTCTGCGGTTTGCTGTAATAACTGTCCGCCATCATCAGATACCAGTGTACTTCCTTTTCCACGGTATCTTCGGGTACCGTAAAGGAATACTCACTTTTCCCGATATATTTTATGATAACGGCCTTTGCTCCCGATTCCTCAAACACTTCGCGCCGGGCGGTATCCTTATATTCCTCGCCCTGCTCTACGGTGCCTTTAGGTAAGACCCATCCCTCATACTTGTTCTTGTAATTCTTGTACAAAAGCAGAATCTTTCCACGAAATATTACCACACCGCCACAGCTTGTTGCTTCTATCATTGCAATTCCTCCTGCCTGGTGTGTCTGAACACAACTAAAATACAGTATATCCCAATACCAAAAGAACCGCAACATTATTTTTTAATCTTGTAACAGTTCGTGGCTGAACTGTCACTAAATTTCACATGACACCCCGTTTTTCGTGCCCTGTGGTATATTCTTCAAATTTCGGAGCTTTCCCCAGCA
This sequence comes from Acetatifactor sp., assembly GCA_029050705.1. Classification (GTDB taxonomy): domain Bacteria; phylum Bacillota; class Clostridia; order Lachnospirales; family Lachnospiraceae; genus Acetatifactor. Next base: position 1,340 of record JAIDME010000388.1, on the reverse strand, counting down.
GAAAAACATCCAGTACGGCCTTCGTTTCCTCCGCATTTTCTATGGTAAAGTCCAGCCGGCAGCGCACTTTTGAAGTCCATTTTGCAAGTTCACGGTGCAATGAAAGCGGAACGCTGTTATAAATTATATTGGTGCAGTGAGAACAGCTGCGCACCACGGGAAAGCGCTTGCCATACCTGTCAATGAGGACTGTCTTTGCACTGCCTTCCTGATTGCACCGGTCTGATGTGCGCAGAATACAGTTTGCCGTCACCATCATGGGTATTCTTCCATAGACTACCTTTTCAAAAGGGAGACCACTGTCAGCCAGCTGTTTCTGCTCTGCAGATTTCAGCTCGTAGGGAAGGCAGAAGCTGTCAATTTTCTCTCCTAATTGGGCTGCGGCTTCCCTGTTCCAGGTATAGACGGATGTGTCCAAATTCCATAATCCTGTCTTTTTCCTGCTTCCCAGAAATCCAAGTCCGTCCGCGGAACGAATCAGATAGCCGGAAAAGGGCTTCCCCGGGCCGCACATAGAATATAATTTCTCCAGATAAGTCTCATCTGATTCCCTGAGAATATAGGGCAGGGTAATCAGAAGCGGACAGTGTTCGGATACTTTCTTATATATATCCTGTTTCTCCTGTATCAGGTCACCTGACAGATAGATACAGGCCAAGCGGAAATCCGCATTCCGTTTCAGCCACTGCACAAGTCCTGCCAGCTGTTCTTCCGTGGAAACGGACACGGAAAAGTGTTGCCTCCGTTTCTCATCTGTTGTCAGAAGGCCGGACTCACTCCGGTAAGCCGTTAATTCCGATTGCCCCGCAGTCTGCGCCAGTCCCTGCACCTGTGATTGCTCACCGGCCTGCCTGCACAGATCATTGACTTCAAGCAGCACCTCCTCCAGCCGGCATACAGCCTGCCTGCGCAGCTCGTTGATCTGTCCAAGGGGATAAAATACATCCTCGTCCATATCTATCAGAATCTCGACTGCAGAAAAAGGGCTGTCGCCCAGCTTGCCAAGCTGTTTTCTGATATTTTCCTCCGTGATGGGCTGACGGGCCGCCTTCTGCCCGGGCTCACCCATAACGGTAACGGTCTTCTCCCCCACGGCTGCGGTAAGGGAAACAGGCTTATCCCGACGAAAAACAGCATGAAAAGTCAGAGGCAGCCTCTTTTTTTCCTCAAGATACTGCCGCCTGATATTTGTCAGCAGTGCTTCATCATTTCCGCTGTAAGCAGGGCTGTCCAGTGTGATCATTTCCCTTCCGTTTTTCCTGAAATAATATCCGTCCTGAACCTGACTGCGAATGTAGAGCGAAGTTAAAATATGGCCTCTCTCTTATACAAATCTCCGC
>JAIDME010000387.1 GCA_029050705.1 Acetatifactor sp. | reverse complement strand
TCTGATGAAAAGCACACATAAACCGTTTGACCGGATTTCATTTTATAAGCTCCATTTTTTGTTTTTTCAATAGGGGCGTGAAATTTTTCTGTTTTCGTAACAATGTTTGTGTCAATTCCTTTTTTATAATCCCCTTTATGTATATAGCAATATTTACAGCCTGTACTGTATCTGTGACAACCACGCCAGGGGTTCCATATTCCCATAAATATACCTCTCATAACTCAAAAAGAGCATCTTCATAATTATCAACAAAGTATCTGATATTTGTACGCCCTTTTTGAATAATAACATGTCCTTCCGCCTCAAGCTTTTCCCTTTGCGCCGTGACGCCACCCGGATATTTGGGATTTAACTCGCCGTTCGCCTTCAGCGTCCTCCACCAGGGCGTTTCATCCTGAGTGCGCTGGCTGCTGGCCCATGCTGCAATAGACACAAAGATTCCCGCTGTGATCGGTTCCGTAAAATCCGCACCGCTTAATTTTGCAAAGTATTCGCGTATCATTCCGACAGTAATTACTTTTCCGCAGGGAACTCTTTTCATTACTTTATCATAGTCCATCGGCGGTGCAAAATACATTCTGTTCCCGCCATATTTTTCAATACTTTTAGCATCCGTGATCGTCTGAATCTTCGGCATGTCCTTATTGTCTCTCAGCATAGCATTAAAGTCTTTTTTATCTTCATTAGCCATATTCGCCACCTCCTGCTTTCAGCATAGCCTATTATGACCGCTTATGCAATGAGACTGTTTTAGAAAGCTGTCACCACCAGAAAATTCATAATAGCGATCACCCACAAATGGTTGATCTCCTATTGGCGTACGCAAATTTATTGCTGACTGCATTATAACATGTCAATGCGCAGATGAAAATACGGCAATTAAGAGTTGCTTCACCGCCGGCAATATGATATACTTTCTACCATCCCAGAGCAAAAACCATTACAAAAACGGAGACTGAAAATGAAACTGCATTACAGACAGGGCAATTACTTATTTCATGGAAGTCCCTGCAAAACAGACTGCCTGCAGCCCAGGCAGGCCCATGATACCGAATACGAGGCGGGCTGTCAGAAGGCTGTATATGCGACAGACAATCTGGATATGGCTGTATGTTTTGCCCTGGGCGTGGAGGGTGACGAAAATTCCGAGCGGACAATGATGCCGGAATACGGAATGAAGATGCTATTTAAGAACTGTCATCCCAGATATGGACAAAAGGGATATGTCTATGTCTTAAATAAAGAGGAATTCGTTCACGCAATGGGAAGTCAGTGGGTTGCGTATAAAAGTCAGATTCCCATCGATATCATTGAAATAGAGGTTGACGATTACGCAGACGATTACTGCATTATTACGGAATAAACATAGAACAGGAGGTTAATATATGTGTACAGCAGCGGCTTTTCAAAGTCAGGACTTTTATTTCGGCAGGAATCTGGATCTGGAATATTCCTATCATGAGGAAGTGACCATCACTCCCCGAAATTATCCTTTCCGGTTCCGGAACGCGGGGACAATTTCACACCACTATGCCATGATAGGCATGGCATACATTCTGGAGGACTATCCCCTTTACTATGAAGCCACCAATGACGCCGGCTTAAGCATGGCAGGCCTGAATTTCCCCGGAAACGCGGATTACAAGTCCTTTGAGGAGGGAAAGGATAACATTACATCCTTTGAATTTATCCCCTGGATACTGTGCCGGTGCGCCACTATTGCGCAGGCCCGCGAAAAACTGTCCCGGCTGAACCTGATATCTCTCCCCTTTAGTCAGGAGCTCCCCCCATCGCCACTGCACTGGATCATTTCCGGCAAGGACGGAAGCATCACGGTGGAGTCTGTGAAGGAGGGTCTGAAGGTTTATGACAATCCTGTCGGAATTTTGACCAACAACCCTACCTTTGACTACCATATGACCAACCTCAGCAATTATATGGCTCTGTCCACGGAACCTCCGGCAAATAACTTCTGTGACAGCCTTCCCTTGACTCCCTACTCACGGGGCATGGGCGCCATGGGGCTTCCCGGCGATCTATCCTCCGCCTCCCGCTTTGTGAAAGCCGCTTTTACAAAGCTGAATTCCCGCTGCGGTTCCTCGGAGGCAGAGAGCGTCAGCCAGTTCTTCCACATTTTAAAGAGCGTGGAACAGCAGCGCGGCTGCGTTCATATGGGTGAGGGCAAGTATGAGGTAACAATTTACTCCTCCTGCTGCAATGCAGACAAAGGCATTTATTATTACAACACCTATGACAACAGTCAGATTACGGCCGTGGATATGCGGCGGGAAGACCTGGACGGCAGTGAACTGATTGCCTACCCGGTGCTGAAAGAGCAGAATATTTTCATGCAGAATCAGTAAAATGGTAAGCAATACAAATACCTCTAAAGTAGCTTTTGTTGATTTTTTCTGTCTACTTTAGAGGTGTTTTCTTTTTGGGAACTTCGGTTTCGAATAGTTACAAATATGCCCTCAGGTCCTTCACCAGGGTTTCCTCGGCGTCGGCCACCTCCCTGGCAAGCTTTCTGACCTTGTCCTCCGCAACCGGATACTGGTTCATATAGCGGTATAGACTCTTGATACCCATGTTGCAGCCATCTGTAACCAGCTCGGCAATAGTGCTGTCCGGACCTTCATCATCCAGCTTCATGTTGGTCTTCATCTTGGACATCACCTTTGCCATCATGGCGGGTTCCTTTCCCTCGTCATGATATTCCTTCAGATACTCATGGGTGGTATTGCCCAGCCGCGTGTGTGTCTCCTTGCTCTTCGCCAGCAGTCTGCGCAGGGAATCCTCCTGCACATGCTCCATCACATCATCCAGAGTGGACACTCCCATCTTGATTCCCGCATTGCACTCCCTAAGAAGCTTAATTGTATCATCTTCCATAAAAATACCTCCTTTGGAAGACAGTATCCCCCAAAGAAGGTATTTTATCAGTTGCTCCGTCAATTTTTACTATTCCGGGAAAGTACCGTTCAATTCTCCGCTTTCAACGCTTCCTGAAGCAATCCTGCCACCCGCTCCCCGATTTCAGCAGTCCGCCTGCCCGCAATCTCCTCTGCGGGTATCACCTCCAGTATCTCCAGCGAAACCTTTGTACGACGCCAGGGATAATTTTTGCGAATTTTATCCGTGCCGTGCAGCGCTGCCACCACAATGGGCGCTTTTGCCATCTGGGCTATCTTAAAGACGCCGTTATGAAAGGGAAGCAGTCCCTTTTCCGGCGTTCTGTTCCGGGTGCCTTCGGGATAAATTCCCACAGAAGCCTCATTCCGTTTCATCAGATCCGCTGCCTTCATAAGCGTCCTCATGGACTCTTTCGGGTCCTCCCTGTCAATGGACAGAAAACCGCATTTTCGAATCATTCCGCCAAACAATGGAACCTTAAAATTTTCCCCTTTTGACACGAAGGCCATATTATTTTTCCTGAGCAGATACCAGGTGATAATAGGGTCAAAATTGGAGCAATGATTGCTTACAAGCAAAAAGCGTTGATCCCAGGGCACTTTTTCAGCGCCCTCCAGTCTGATCCTCAGCCGTCCCAAAACAAAGCTGCAGGCAGCGGCGCTGTTCAGCACCCGAAAATAAAATTTATCACAGTGGTCATATTCCTTTTTCGGATTCACCAACAGATTACACACCTGCAGGAACAGAATATACGCCAGTGCAAGTGCCAGTACAGCCAGTATGACCCACATTAAAACCCCAACAGCATTCTTCATTTGCACACTCTCCTCCCGCAACTATTCAACGTCAATGTCATTCAGTTTAGTGCAATCGCTCAGAAGCGTCACCACCGCTTGGGCTTATCTGAATAACATTGATTTCTCGCCCGGTCATCTGCCTGCTTAATTCCGCCCGATCCGCAGCACTGTCACAGAATACTGCGGAACCGTGTAGTTAAATTGATTCGTAATACCTGACAGTTCGGAAACGTTAGGCGTCACCATTTCCTCCTGCCCCAGAATATTGTCATCCCGCAGACTGTCTCCCGCCACCAGCTCCACCGCTGCGGTGCCGTCGAGGTTTTCTGCCCCTGCAATATCTATGGCAAAAGTTCTTGGCTGTCCGGTCACATTCACCAGCTTCACAATGATGTCTCCGGTATCGTCCGTGCTCACCACCTGATAACTCTCATACCGTATATTTTCGCTGATATCATAATCTATATACAGTTCATCATCAATATAACACTTCACATTGCCTTCCGTCACTACCAGCTTCAACTCGTACTCCTGCCCGCTTTTAATGACGCAGTCCTTCACCGTCCCCGAAACCCTGTCGGACTTTGCACCATCGCTGACCTGCTGGAGACAGGACACCGTATTGTTCCAGCCGCCGATGTTCCAGAAATAGTTGTTGTCGATACCCCGCACCGCAAAGGGAATCAGGAACCCCTCGGAACCGCCGTTCTTTTTAGCCGTGACGGTCATGGTATAGTTTTTCCAGTCTGCGCTTCCAAAATAGGCAGCGGTGCCGGTTGTGGAATAACGCCCTGTATCGGTCCTGGCATTGCTCTGAGTCAGCTCCCCGTCCTCCATCTTCCACTTTCCGTCCGAGACATTGATCCAATTATCCGCGAAATCATTCTCGCTGAAATCGTCCTCCCCCAGAATCTCCCCTGTTTCATTGTCAACCACCTTCAAAGCAGAAAAGGCAGCGCTGGTGTTCCATGTGCCCAGGCCCACAGCCCCGTGCAGTCCTTCCGACGGCTCCTCAGCCCCGGTAAGCTCCGAAGCCAGCAAAGCAGAGCCTGCATTCCGTGAAAAAATCTGCTGTACATAATAGTTGACGGAGGACGTCACCGTGTGATTGTTGAACCATATCAGGTCAGGCGCCCAGTGCGTCGCCGTGATGTTGCCGAAAAGAGGGGCATAGGCCGCCATGACCACGATATCCCCGTTGCGCTCCAGCCCCGTCATGTACGCCGCCTCCGCCAGCGCCGCCTTCAGGGTGTTTGACTGTGCCGCATACTCCCCTAAGAATACGTTGATGCCGCCGCCAAAGCGGGTGTTGGTCATGGACTCCGCATCCCTGCTGTAATTTGCCGTGTCATAGTAATCCGTATGCTCCAAAAACCAGTTGGGGGTATTGTAATAGTGATGGTCTATGGCACCTGCAAACTCCTCCACCGCTGCATCGGGATGAACAGCAAGCCAGTCATATGCCTCCTCGTAGGCCGCCATATAACCCCCGCCGCCGCTGTCGCCGTCATCCACCCCCGCCGTGAAGATCAGCTCAATGTCCCCGTACCAGTCTCTTATAAAAAAATGACGCTGCCGACGATATTACGCGGGTAGATCTCGGTGG
>JAIDME010000386.1 GCA_029050705.1 Acetatifactor sp. | reverse complement strand
TCCGCCCTGAATGAAGGCAGTTTTTCCGGAAACTGTTCTCTGGAGAAGATTACGATTCCTGCTTCGGTACTCAGGAGCAACAACAATGCCTTTAAGGGCTGCCATAATTTGAAGGATATCATTTTCACGGCGGCGGAAAATGTTACGACAATCGGAGACGGAGCCTTTGCAACCCAGGTGGCGACGAACCATTCTGCCAACTGTAAAAATGCAGACAGCTTCCTGCAGGAGACACCGACCCTGACCTTTACGGGAACAGTGGGCACAGGCATCAAACCCTTTGACTATGCCATGAGCGAGGCGGGTAAGATCAGTGCCGGACAGCAGGCCCCCACCTATATTACTTATTACAGCGGCTGGCCTCGGAATCTGGAGATTCGCTATATTGACGATGATCCTTTGACGCCGGGCGACGGAGTGGCAACGCTGGTGGGATATCCTGCAAAGAGCAGGCTGAGTCAGTATACGTCGGCAAACTATCCCTATATCACCGCTGAACTGCAGACTGCGGCTGCAGATGCTTTTAGTGCATATGGGGAATGGATGAGCAATAAGGGTACGGCGGTGACTGATGATCAGTGGGCGATCATCAATGCCACACTGAATCCCGTCATACCTCAGGGAGTCAAGGCAGTGGCGGAAGGACTGTTCAACGGGACGACTGTCACGAAGAACGAGGACGGAACCTATGAGGTGGACAGAGGCGGCGACGGTGCTGACAGTACTATTCCTGATATAGATATTGAGACTATTACCTTCGCTGATCTGGATGAATTTACGCCCTATATGTTTGATGGCTGTACTTCGCTGAATACGATCAGGATCACGGGGGGAACGGCAAAGATTGACGAATATGCTTTTGCATTGGCGGATGAGTCATACAAGGGTAAGCAGTACCAGCTGAGTACTATCAATATGACGGACGGCGGGGGCGTTATCGGAGATTATGCCTTTGACAATAATGATAAACTGACCGGTGTGACCATCTCTCCCAAGGTGACCAGTCTTGGACTGCGTCCTTTCAGGGGATGTGAAAAACTGGAGAATGTAAGTTTTTCCGGCGGACCTTACTTTACCTGTGAGAGTGGAGTTATATTTGGGCTGGAAAACGAGGCCAAGACTTCTGTAGCAGAGTGTCTGGAGTTCAAATCGGGAACACTTTCATCAAGTCTTTTTACAGGGATTAAGAGTCTGGCTAAGGAAGCCTTTATGGATTGTGGGAATCTGCGTAAGATAGATCTCTCGGAAAGCAGCATCACAGATATTCCCGTAGATGCCTTTAACGGAACAGGGGAGGTCACGGTTATGCTGCCCGCCACCTGTCAAAGCATACAGGAACATGCTTTCCATAACAGTAAGCTCTGGTCCATTGAGATACCTGCCAGCGTGGTGTATATCAACGACAAGGCGTTTGACACCCCTGCGAATCCTGCTGATCCCGGGCACCCGAATTACGGCACAAAGGGTTATGTAGATCCGTTGGAGTTTGTCTGTTCTACAGATGCGACGGTGTCAAATATCTATGCAAACGCTGATGGTCACGATAATATTACCAGAGTGGATGCGCCTTCTGTCAAAACATACACTGTCAGCTTTATGGCAGGCGGCGATGATAATGGCAACTGGAAGCCTTTTATTGAAGACCAGGTGGTGAATGCCGGAGGTGCGGCAAGAATTCCGGAACTTACGCCTGTAAGGGAAGGCTACAGCTTCGTAACCTGGTATCTGTCGCCTACCGGCCCGGATATTGCCAATATTGACATGAAGGATATCCAGGGAGATATGACATTTGTGCCCAGGTGGAGAGCTCTCAGCGAAAAGGAATCCACCACTACGGTGCGCTTTATCGACTATAATGATACGGTGCTGAGCACACAGAGTGTGCGGCCGGGAGATAATGCTATTCAGCCGGTGTCACCTACCAGAGAAGGTTATACCTTTACGGGCTGGAGACCGGGACTTACCAACATTCCGGAAAGACCGGATGGGCAGACATATGATGTTTATGCGCAGTATGAGAAGAATGCCGGAAACGGTGGAAATACACCAGGGGGAAATGATCCCGGCGGAAATACCCCCGGAGGTAATACTCCCGGAGGAAATACCCCCGGAGGTAATACTCCCGGTGGTAATACTCCCAACGGAAACGGAACCACCAGCGGAAACGGAACCACCAGCGGAAACGGAAGTCTGTATGTTCTGACTGTGCAAAACGGAAGCGGCTCCGGAAGTTATGCTGTGGGCTCGCAGCCTGTGATCATAGCAAATAATCCTGCATCCGGGCAGGAATTCAGTCATTGGACCGTTTCACCGGCTAACACGCCTATTGCCAGCACTACGCTTTCTGCATCGGTTATTACCATGCCCGCGGCCAATGTGACGGTGACGGCACATTACAAAACAAGTACCGGAAGCAGCTCTGGAAGCGGGAATTCATCCGTCAGCAATTCCAATCGTCCGAACGGTACCACAGGAACAGTGACAAACGGCGGAACTACGGTAGTAATTGACAAGAACGGACTGTCCAACACAGGAGTTGTGTCGGCGGTGGTGAACGGTTCCTCGGATAACTTTACCATCAAGATTTCCGAGAGCAGCGAGGCGACGGAGGCGGTTTTAAGAGCGCTGGTTGCGGAATACGGAAATGATCTGAGCAATATCAAGTACTTCCCTATGGATATTTCTCTTTATGATTCCACGGGGACTACAAAGATTACGGATACCACGGGTCTGAGGATCAGTATTACACTTCCTCTGCCGGATTCCCTGATTCCCTATGCGGGAAATAACAAGGTGGCGGGTGTGGTAAATGACAGACTGGATAAGCTTTCGCCCAGGTTTACCACCATTGACGGCGTATCCTGTGTGACGTTTACGGCAGAGCATTTCTCACCCTATGTGATATATGTGGACGTTTCAAGACTGTCAGACGGAACGGTGGCTGACAACACGCCGAAGACAGGAGACGGAATCCATCCGAAATGGTTCCTGTCCATCGGTCTGGCTTGTTTGTCCTTTGTTATGTTCATGCAGAAGGACAATAAAAAGAAGGAAAAGGTTAAAGTTAAGGCTCGCGCCTGAAACAGATGTATAAAAAAGGAAGACATATGAGAAAGAGAAGAAGACTCTTTGGTGTCCTGCTTATCGCAGTGGCGCTGGTCATTATGGGACTTCCCGTTTCGGAGGCAGATGCGGCGACGTCTGCTTCCGATTTTGTAATGGAGGGAAGCACACTGGTACGGTACAGGGGCACGGAGAAAAACGTGTCTGTTCCCGATACAGTGGAAGTCATCGGAAAGAACGCATTTGAGGACAACATCAATGTGGAACTGGTGGTACTTCCGAATTCCGTAGAGAGAATCGAATCCTATGCCTTTTGGGGCTGTGATAATCTGGATACGGTGGTGCTGGGCAGAGGACTGACAAGTGTGGGAGATTATGCCTTTGCCGGATGCAGTGGGCTGAAGCAGATGTCAATTCCTGCAAATGTAACATCAATCGGCGTTCAGGCTTTTGCGGACTGTGTAAACATGACAGATATAACCATACCGGAGGAGACCCGGTACATTCATGAGAGCGCTTTTGACGGATGCGCCAGGTTGACGATTCATTGCGACGAGGGGACGGTTGCGGATGCCTATGCTCAGGCCTTTTACGAGAGGCAGAAGGAGATGCCGGAGTATGAGGATGTGCCAAATTATCAGCCGGATAATACCGATCAGGGGATTACGCCTACCCCGGAGCCTGTACCTACGCCTACGCCTCCGACGGTGTCCACAGAGGGGGATACTCTTGGCAGTACAAGTGTAGTTGGAAATCAGGCTGTGATATTCGTGCACTCGGAGGAGATGAATGTGATCGAACCCACATCCCCGCCGGTTCCTGCACCGGAGGTTTCTATGCCCTCTGCATTGACGGATCTTGCGGAGTTGATGGGGAATATGATAACGGTAGGGCCGGTAACGAGTATTCCGAAATATACAGTGGTGGATGGGCGCATAGTTGCGGATCAGGCATTTTACAGAGACGATTCCCTGGAGGAGGTTTCGCTGAAGCAGGGAATAACGGAGATTGGCCAGTTCGCGTTTGCGAGAAGTGCGCTTAAAAAAATTGAAATTCCCGAGGGTGTAACGGATATCGGTTATGGCGCATTTTATCACTGTGACAGTCTGGAGAATGTGTCGTTGCCGGAATCCGTGACGAATGTAGAGCCCAAGGCATTTACGTATACTGCCATGATGAAAAGCTTTTTAGATGGCGGAACTACTTTTCTGGTGAACGGTGGTGTGCTGCTTGCTTACAATGGCAGTGACAGTCAGGTTTTTGTGCCGGGGGGTATCCGCGTCATTGCCGCGGAGGTTTTTGCCGGCCATGAAGAAATAGAGAGTGTCAGGCTGCCGGACAGTGTTCTTGTTGTGGGCGAGGCGGCCTTTGAAGGCTGTACCGGCCTGCGGCAGGTGAATCTGGGGTCAGGCGTGGAACAGATTAAGGACAGGGCCTTTGCTGGCTGCAGCCGTCTTGAAACTGTGAAACTTCCTGCCTCCGTACAGACGACAGGTGTATTGGCTTTTGGGGATGCTGAGGTGATATACAACGGAAACAGGCCGGAGGAGACCTATGAAATTTCGGCCACCAGGCTTTCCAATGAGCAATATCGGGACGTAGAGCAGGAGAGCGGGCAGCCTGGAGTGACGGTTGTCGGTGCGGTCCCCTCTTCGGCACGTCTGGAGGGTGCGGCAAGAAGCTATATACTGAATGTAGAACAAAAGACGGACAGGTCAGAAGTACAGACTGCATGGAGACGGGCAATGAACGGAGAAATGCCGGAGAATATGGCAGTATATGACCTGCAGCTTACGGACAACAGCGGTATCCCGCTGACAAAGCTGGGGCGCAGCGGCCTGAATGTAATACTGCCTTTGCCGGAGTCTCTTTCCGGTCAGGAGTTGAAAATGGTGACGCTGGATCGGAACGGACAGCTGGAGACAGTGGGAGTGGAGCGGGTGATGCTGGAAGGAGTGGAATGCTTCAGGTTTCGAACAACGCATCTGTCATTGTTCGGAGTTTACGGCGTGGGCCCCGCAGGGTCGGAAATTCGGGAAGTGAATGTGTCAATGAACAGCATGAGTGCCGGACCGGGTGGTATGGGAACGACAGAAAACGGCACAAACGCCATTCTTGTATTAAAATTAATCCTGGGAGCGGCCTTGCTGATTACGGGTATGAGGATTTTCCTGCCGGGAATGATTCGGATTCGGCCAAAGAGAAGATAGACGGGAATTATAGAACAAATATAAGCGTCCGGGCATAGAATATCTGTAAATGATATGCCGGGGCGCTTATTATTATGCAGCGGGTGCGGAAACAAATTGATTTTTTTTCTGAATACGGAATGGCGGACGGAGCAGGCATTACTATAGCGGTACTGGACTCGGGTATATGCGGCCATCCGGATCTGGAAGGGAAGACTTTGGAATTTCGTGATTTTGTGGAGAATCATGGAACGCTGTATGATGACAATGGGCACGGAACCCATGTGTGCGGCATCCTCTGCGGAAGCGGTGGGCTGTCCGGAGGAAGATACAGGGGGATGGCGCCGGGAGCCAGGCTTGTTGTCGGAAAGGTGCTGGACAAAGACGGGGATGGCTCCACGGAGGCCATGCTGTCCGGGCTGGACTGGATTCTGGAAGCGCGAATGAGATATCGTATCCGCATCTTAAATATTTCCGTGGGTATCGGAAATCTGAAGGAAAAGGCGAAGGAGCTGGCGCTGCAGGAGAAGGTAGAACAGGTTTGGGACAGCGGAATCCTGGTGGTTTGCGCGGCGGGAAACAAGGGCCCCGGGAACGGAACCATTTCCGCTGTTGGCGGGAGCGGCAAGGTGATCACGGTCGGATGCCATGACGGGGCATACCGCAGAGGTGATTCCGGACTGTGCGCCGCCTATTCCGGCAGAGGCGACCGAAACAGCAGTCCACGCAAGCCGGATATTGTGGCGCCGGGAACGGATATTATGTCCTGCAATGTGAACTACCATAAAAGAAGCGCCTACATTACAAAAAGCGGCACCTCCATGGCAACGCCTATTGTGTCAGGGGCAGCGGCCCTGGTGTTTCAGCGGTATCCTCAGATATCCAACGAGGAATGCAGGCAGAAGCTGTTGTTCACAGCTACGGATCTGCATCTTCCCTGGAACCAGCAGGGGTGGGGGATGGTGAACGTAAGGCGGCTGCTGAGCGGATAATCATAAAAAAAGTTGACACATTTCGTATAATTGTATACAATCATACAAGAGCGGCGCAAAGCAGCCGACTATTACGGAAAGGTGCAGACAGACTATGAGAGATAATTCAACATTTCAGAATCGTCCGGTCGCGATGAATCAAAAAAATAATCTTCTGGAAATAGAAGAGCATATGTACATTTTGGATGATGTGGAAAAGCCAAATGTATTCCGCAATATGTTCCCCTATTCCGAAATACCGAAGATTCCCTTCAATGACAGGATTGTGCCGCACAATATGCCGAAGAATATCTGGATTACGGATACGACCTTTCGGGACGGACAGCAGTCGAGGGCGCCTTATACCACAGAGCAGATTGTCACGATTTTTGATTATTTACACAAGCTGGGCGGTCCTAACGGCATGATACGCGCCAGCGAATTTTTCCTGTACAGCAAGAAGGACAGGGACGCTGTGTATAAGTGCATGGAGCGGGGATATGAATTTCCGGAGGTCACCAGCTGGATACGTGCCAGTAAAGAAGATTTCAAGCTGGTGAAGCAGATTGGGATGAAGGAAACGGGTATTCTCGTCAGTTGTTCCGACTACCATATCTTTCTGAAGCTGAAAATGACAAGGCGTCAGGCCATGGAGCACTATTTAAGCGTCATCAGGGAGTGTCTGGAGGAGGGAATCAGTCCGCGCTGTCACCTGGAGGATATTACAAGGGCTGATATTTACGGTTATGTGGTTCCTTTTTGCCTGGAGCTGATGAAGCTGATGGAAGAGTACGGGATTCCTATCAAGATCAGGGCCTGCGACACTATGGGATACGGGGTTAATTTCCCGGGAGCTGTTATTCCCCGAAGTGTTCAGGGTATCATTTATGCCATACATACACACGCCGGCGTGCCTCATGAGCTGATTGAGTGGCACGGGCATAACGATTTTTATAAGGCGGTGAGTAATTCCACCACCGCATGGATTTACGGCTGTTCCGGCGTCAACACGTCCCTTTTTGGCATCGGTGAGAGAACGGGTAATACGCCTCTGGAGGCAATGGTGTTTGAGTACGCACAGCTTAAAGGGGACTTAAACGGCATGGATACTAC
>JAIDME010000385.1 GCA_029050705.1 Acetatifactor sp. | reverse complement strand
TCAGTATACCGGGTTCGTAATGAACTTTACGCAGGTATCGGCCATGAACAGTCTGTCTGTCTTTGCAACCTGGGTGGCCGGGTTTGTGCTGTTCATTGTCAGCAACTGGTCGGTTACCACACTGTTGAACGGAAAGGGCGGTCTGGGAGATATTACCCAGGTCATCGGTTATTCTCTGGTTCCCGTGGAACTGACGACGATAGTACAGATTATATTGAGCAACTTTGTCATCCGTGAGGAGATTATGATCGTGAATGTGATCAGCGGAATCGGTATTGTTTGGTTTTTGTTTATGATCGTGGCCGGTCTGTGTACCATTCATGAGTATTCCTTCGGAAAAAATATTGCATCGGTTGCTTTAAGTTTTGTGGCGGCGGCTATCATCATTTTTCTGGGTGTGCTGTTCTTTACGCTGATAGAGAAGATGATTACCTTTATTGTGGATGTCGTTCAGGAATTCATCCGCAGGATGTAGGAGGGGAGCATGGTGAACAAAATAAAATCTTTTTATGCAGCGCATACCATAGGCAAGATCTTCCTGACTATCCTGCTGGCGGCTGCGTTGGTTTATGTGCTGGTGAGCATTCCGGTGTGGAGTGTCAAAAAGTCTCAGGTGCCGAAGACGGCATCCAGGGAGCCACTGTCCGGCGAAAAGCTTGCTAATGATGCGGGGAAGGTAGTGCTCGCGGAAAACGGCGGCAAAACATTAAGCCTTAATACGGAGACCCTGACCTTTGAGGTGAAAGATGAAAAGGGAAATGTCTTTTCCACTGCGGTTAAAAGCGCGGATTCGGGAAGTGAGAGGGCGCTTCTGGTTCTGACCTATCTTGGGGAGGACAACAATATACATGAGTGGAATTCCTATGATCAGAGTGTGGCTTTCGGCTCCTATGAGCTGTACCGGCTGGAAAACGGAGTCAGGATTGACATGAATCTGAACGAGGGAGAATCCAACAGGTTCTATGAATATCTGCCCAGAAAGATGTCCCCCGAAAGGTATGAAGAGATGTTTAAGGGCGGTATTGAGAGACTGCGGGACAGCGGTGAACTGGATGAGACGAAGGCAAACAGGTATCTGCAGACACTTTCTCTGGTGTACAAGAGGAGCGTGCAGGAGGAATGTTATGCCGTGACTTACACCGGCACACCCCCTGCCAGCGCTGTGACACAGATGATCGAGGTGGCGGGACTGGTGGGGTATACCCAGGAGATGCTGCTGGAGGATGCGGACGCCTTTGGCTTTTCCGTGTCCTTTACGGAGCCAGCCCAATTTGATATTGTCCTGGAGGTGACTTTGGAGGAAGGAGAGCTGAAGGCGCACATTCCCAGCGGCGCATGTGTCTCCCGGAACACCTACTATACCATACAGGAGATTGATGTACTTCCCAATTTCGGGGCGGTGACGGCGGCTCAATATGAGGAAGGGCAGATCCTGATTCCCGACGGAAGCGGCGCACTGGTAGATTTCAATTCCTATCAGGCAGATGTCAAAGATTACGAGAGACCCTTCTACGATAATGATTATTACAAAGACTATTATTTCCAGCCCCAGTACGGGGAAGAACTGTATATGCCGGTGTTCGGCATGCTCTACGGACCGGCGGACAGGACGGAGAAGGGATTCCTTGCCATTGTGGAGGAGGGGGACCGGACGGGTTACGTCCACATGAAGCTGGCAAGCGTTGGGGCGGACAGTTCCAAGTACAACAAGGTTTTTGCTTCCTTTGAGCTGGCTCAGTATACCAGGGTGAAGATTAACGGCGCTTACAGTGAAAGTTCCGCAAATTATCTGGTAAACACGGGAATGCAAAATATCGACTGCACGGTGCGCTATCAGTTTTACGGGGCAAAGTCGGGATATTTCGATCTGGCTAAGGGGTATCAGAACTACCTGGCCGAAAAGGAAGGGATCGAAAAGAGTTACGACGACGGTTCCGCAAAGCTGTACCTTGAGGTAGTAGGAGCGCTGAATATAACAAAGCGTTTTGTGGGCATTCCGTACAGCAGCGAGTATTCCATGACCAATTATAAGGAACTGCTGGCAATGATGGAGGAACTGCAGGGAACGGAATATCTCATGCAGTACGACGGCGTCTTTAACAATGGCTGGAACGGAAAAATGAATAACAGGGCGAAGCTTTCCTCCAGCAACGGCAGTAAAAAGGACTGGAAGGCAGTGCAGGAGTACGCGGAGGCAAACAATATCCCGCTGTTTCTGGAAACCTCCCTCACAAAGGTCTGGGAGAACGGGAACGGGTTTCGGGCATCCAGGCAGGCGGTCAGGGATTTTGCAAATGACCCGGCGGTGAATTCCCGTTATATGTCGGTGTTGGGGATTCAGCTTGCATCCCTTTCCGACGGTATGCAGCATGATACTTATTACACCCTGTCACCGAAGTATCTGGACAGCGTTACGGACGGTTTCCTGAAAGGTGCAGGGAATTACAAATATCTGTCAGTGGGAGACATGTCGGGCATGTATTATGCTGACTATCGCTTTAACAGTTTTATCAGCGGTGAGCAGGGCAATCTGGTTCTGGAGAACAACCTTGCAAAGATGGCGGAGGGGAGAGAGCTGGCACTGACGAATCCTCATATTGACAAGATCGGATATGGCAGCATTGCCGTGGACATTTCCAGAGAGAGCAGCGACTATCTGACCTTTTCCAGGACTATTCCTTTCAAGCAGCTGGTGATGAACGGCCTGATCCATTACACAACGGAGGATGTGAATATCTCTTCCAGAAATCCTGCATACTTTGTCCTCCAGTCGGCGGAGACGGGGGCTTACCCCAAGTTTATTGTGACGGCGAAGAATGTGGATGTGCTGCAGGATAGCGATTACAGCTATCTTTACTCTGTTCAGTACCCGCTGATCAAGGATAAGATAGAGGCGATATACCGGGACTGCAGCGAGATCCGCTCCAAAATAGGAACCGCGGAGATTACGGGACATGAGTGTCTTGCCGAGGGCGTATACAGGACCACCTACGCCACAGGGGTACAGGTGACGGTAAATTATAACTTATATGACGTGACTCTGGAGGATGGCAGGCTGGTAGAGTCAGAAGGTTATCTTGTAGAGGAGGTGCAGTGATGAAGGGCAGCAAAAAGAAGCTTCCATACAGAACAAAGAAAAAAATAAACGGGTTGATCTTTGCATCTCCTTTTATCATCGGCTTTATCGCTTTCTTCCTGATGCCGCTGGTCAATACCATATATTATTCTTTCAACAAGATCGGCGTGGGCGAAAAAGGAGGCATGACCTTTGAGTGGATCGGCATTCAGAATTATATTGATCTGTTTGCCACAGAGGTGACCACCAATTCCCAGCCAATGGCAAGGTTGTTTACGGAGGAAAATACAAATATGCTGATCAGCGTACCGCTGATCGTAATCTTCAGCTTATTTATGGCACTGCTGGCAAACCGGAAATTTAAGGGGCGCGCGGTGGTCCGGCTGATTTTCTTCCTGCCTATCATATTGGGCATCGATGTGGTGGTGGATATGCTGACTATGACTACAGGGTCAGGGGAAGCTCTGGATACCGGCAGCAGCCTTTTAAACGGAAGCTATATCACCATGTTTATGCTGCGGGTACTGAATGTGCCCCGAAGAATCCTGTTTCCCATTATGAATTATGTGGAGAACATATTTGAACTGATCTCTCAGGCGGGCGTGCAGACACTGGTCTATCTGACGGCACTGCAGTCCATAAGCCCCAGCCTGTATGAGGTGGCGAAGATGGAGGGAGCAACGGCTTATGAGACCTTCTGGAAGGTAACAATTCCCTCCATCATCCACATCACGCTGTTTGTTATTATCTACACCGTGGTGGATCTGTTCCTGGACTCCGCCATTGCGGAGGAAGCCTACAGCTTTGCTTTCACCCAGAATAAGATCGGCGTCGGATCGGCGCTGTCTGTGGTGTACATATTCAATGTACTGGCCGTTCTGGGGCTTGTCATGCTGCTGATGGGAAAGGTGGTGAAGAAGAATGCTAAATAAGAAAAATGTGAAACCCAAAAAGAATAAAATCAAGGCGGGAAATGATGCATCTCTTGCAATCTACCTGTTTAAAAACCGCTCGAAAAAGGGAGTTGTCAGTGTGTTTTCGCTGGTGCTTATCCTGGGGCTGTGTTTCACCATCCTCTACCCGATCTTGAGTCTTGTGCCTGTGGTGTTCTCTTCCATAGAGGAACTGGGAAACCCGAATGTGATCTGGATTCCCCTGGAGGGTTCCACGGTGAGCTTTAAAGCGGCCATCCGGCTTGCTATGCCGGCTGGGGTGATGACGATGGTGAAGTCTGTTCTGTATGCGGCAGGCATCATGGTGATTCAGGTATTCTTTTCGGCCATGGTGGGCTATGCGCTGGCAAGGGTGGATTTCCCCGGAAGGAAGCTGGTGTTTGCCCTGGTCATCATAGTATTCCTGCTGCCCAGACAGTCTCTGCTGCTGGCTCAGTATATTTACTTTACTCATTTTGATGTCTTCGGCATCATGGATATTTTCACGGCTGCGGGGGAGATCAAGCTGATCAACAATCCCATTGCCCTGGTGATGCTGGCGGTGTTTGGCTTCGGAGTCAATCAAAGTCTGTTTATCTTCCTGTTCAGTCAGTTCTTCAAGAACATTCCCAAGGAGCTGGAGGAGGCGGCGCTGATTGACGGCTGCGGCTTTTACAGGACTTACTTTAAGATTATGATTCCCAATGCAGTGCCGATCATTTCCACCGTGGGAATCCTGTCCTTTGTGTGGAATTACGGAGATACCTATTACACAAATTACTTTAATCCGGACGGGGGCTATATGAGTACGATCCTGACCACCACCTTCAACACGGCCAACAAGGAATACATCCAGAATGCCGTGCGGGTCTGGTATGAGGTACCGCTGGTGACGGACATGGCCTTTGACGCGGTGAAACAGGCGGCTGTGCTGATCTTCCTGATTCCGCTGGCGGTGGTTTACCTGATCGGACAGAGAAAGCTGGTGGAGAATATGGAGAATTCAGGATTGGTTGGTTAAGCTGGAAGGATTAAATATGAAAAAAAGGAAAGTGATTTTGGCTGCGCTGGGGCTGGCTGTGGCGCTGGCTGGCTGCGGAAAAGAGAATGCTCCGGGGGAGACGGGAGAAATCGATAACAGCGGAGCGGACACGGTTTCTCCCCAGGACGGGAGCGGACAGGAAACAGAAGAGAATGCGGGGAGCGGCGAGGTTGATATGGAAGAGACGAATTACGGCAAAATAGTAGTGGACGAGAGTGTTACATATCAGACCATAGAGAGCTTTGGTACCAGCGGGGCGTGGTGGAGCCAGTATGTGGGAGGTTTTACGAAGGATGCCAACGGCACGGGAGGCAGTACCCGGGAGGATATTGCCGCCCTGCTGTTTGACAGGGAAAAGGGCATCGGCCTGACCTGTTACCGGTTTAACCTGGGGGCAGGCTCAGTGGAGAGTAAAAACGGTACATTCTGGGATCCGCACAGGCGCGCACAGTGCTTTGAGAAGGAACCCGGAGTCTATGATTTTAATAAGGATGCCAATGCGGTCTGGTTCCTGCACAAGGCCAGTGAGCTGGGGGTGGAGGAAGTGGTGCTGTTCTGCAATAGTCCTTTGGTGCGGCTGACGGACAACGGGCTGCCTCATATGACGGAGGGCGGCAGCAGGACCAACATTGCGCCTGAGAAGTACCCTGAGTGGGCCGGATACTGCATGGATGTGGCGGAGCATTTCGTGGAAGAAGGGATTCCCGTTAAGTTCATATCTCCGATCAACGAGCCCCAGTGGGACTGGTACAACGGGCAGGAGGGCTGCCACTTTGCCAAGACGGATGTGGCGAAGGTGTATGTTGCCTTTCTGGATGAGCTGGAGAGCAGACCTGCGCTGGAGGGCGTAAAGCTGTCCGGGCCTGAGAGCGGCGAGTGGAAGGGAGATGCGGTTGGCTATACCTCCGCCATTCTGAATACTCTAAGGCTTCAGGAACATTTTGACACTATTGATAACCATTCCTACTGGTCTAACGCCGAGGATAAGAAGAGCTTTAAGAACTGGATGGTGGTACATTACCCGGATGTGAAGATTCGGACCAGCGAGTGGTGCGAGATGGTGAACGGCAGTGATTTCAGCATGGATTCAGCCATTCACATTGCCCAGCAGATTGCCGAGGATCTCAGGATCCTGGAGGTGGTATCCTGGCAGAACTGGGTGGGTGTGGCCCCCGGCGGTTATCGGGACGGGCTGATCTACATTGATGAGTCCAGCCAGAAGTACAAACCCCTGAAGAGACTTTGGAGCTATGGGAATTACAGCAGATATGTCCGCCCGGGCTATGTGCGGGTTGACATTCAGACGGAAAAGCCGGATCATGAGGCAATGCTGCCCACAGCCTTCACCGGGACCAACGATAGCGGTGAGCAGGAGCTTGTAATGGTGTTCATCAACGATAAAACAAAAGACGGGAAGCATCCGGACGAAAAGACCACGAAGGAAGAATACGCCGAGCAGGAGTTTGTTCTTGAGGGCGTGGGGGGCTACAGCAGGATTGCCATGTATGTGACTTCGGAGGACTATGATCTGGAGTGCGTGCTGGATGAGGCTTTTGACCCTTTAAAACCGATGACTGTCCCCGGGGGGAGTGTTACCACCATCGTGCTGACAAAATAGGAAAGTTGGAAAGAGAAATATGGGTACATTTGAAATTAAGGAAACCTTTTATCTGGACGGGAAACCCTTTCAAATTATTTCAGGAAGCATTCATTATTTTCGCGTTGTGCCGGAGTACTGGCGTGACAGGCTGGAAAAGCTGAAAAGCCTGGGGATGAATACGGTGGAGACCTACATACCGTGGAATCTTCACGAGCCCCGAAAGGGCAGATTTGTCTTTGAAGGGATGTGTGACGTGGTAAAATTTGTCACAACGGCCCGGGAACTTGGGCTGTACGTGATCTTAAGACCGTCTCCCTATATCTGCGCCGAATGGGAGTTCGGCGGTCTGCCGGGCTGGCTACTGTCCGGGGACGGAATGCGTCTGCGGGTGAGCGATCCGGCCTTCCTGGGGCATGTGCAGGATTATTACAACGTGCTGCTGCCCCTTTTAAAGCCTCTGCAGATCACGGAGGGCGGCAATGTCATTCTCATGCAGGTTGAGAATGAGTATGGTTATTTCGGAAATGATAAGTTATATATGGAACGGCTGCGGGATATGCTGCGGACGGGAGGAATTACGGTTCCCCTGATCACCTCGGATGAGCCGAAGGACGAGAGCATGGAGGGAGGCAGTGTGGAAGGGGCCCTTCCCACGGGCAATTTCGGCTCCGGCACCAGGGAGCGCTTCGGCATCATGAAAAAGCATGTGAAGGGCGGCCCTTTGATGTGTGCTGAGTTCTGGGTAGGCTGGTTTGACCATTGGGGCAACGGCGGTCATATGACGGGCAATCTGGAGCAGAGTGCGTCGGATCTGGATGAGATGCTGAAGACCGGGCATGTGAATGTTTATATGTTTATCGGCGGCACGAATTTCGGCTTTATGAACGGCTCCAATTATTATGATGCACTGACGCCGGACGTCACATCCTACGACTATGACGCCATTTTGACCGAGGCCGGGGATTTTACAAGGAAGTATGAGGTTTACAGGGAGATTATCGGGAAATATACCCGGATTCCGCAGGTGGATTTCAGCACCTCCATAGTGAAGAAGGATTACGGGAGCGTGAAGGTAAAAGACAGGGTAGGGCTGTTTGAAGCCCTCCGGGATATAGCGGAGCCCGTGGAAAGCGTATGCACCCGTTCTATGGAGCGGCTGGGGCAGTATTACGGCTATATTCTTTATACATCTGAAATACAGAATGAGCGGAAGCTGGAAAGGCTTCGCCTGCGTAAGGCCAACGACAGGGCGAATATTTTTCTGAAGGACAAAAGACTGTTGGATCTTTACGACAGGGAACTTTTGGAGGAGCATAAGGTCAGCGCCGAGGCGGAGCCCGGAGACGAGCTGCGTATTCTGGTGGAGAACATGGGGCGTGTGAATTTCGGCCCCGGGATGGAAGAGCAGCGCAAGGGCATTGACGGCTGTGTCCAGATTAACGGGCATATGCACCATCACTGGCAGCAGTACTGTCTGCCTCTTGACAATTTGGAGAAGCTGGACTTCACCAAAGGATATACAGAGGGACTGCCCGCGTTTTACCGCTTTGAACTTCATGTGGACGAGAGGGGAGATACCTTCCTGGACATGGAGGGCTGGGGAAAGGGCTGTGTCCTTGTCAACGGCTTCAACATCGGAAGGTTCTGGGAGATAGGGCCTCAGAAGAGGCTGTACATTCCCGCACCGCTTTTGCGCCAGGGCAAAAATGAAATAATCGTGTTCGAGACGGAGGGCAGGAGCACGGGAGAAATCAGCTTCCGCGACGAGCCGGATATCGGATAAAAAGGAGATGACAAAACATCTCCTTTTTTGACAAATTAATTTGTGGCATACTGTTGGCTGATATGGTATAATGGCCTCATGGAGTGTATTCATATGAAAAAGAGAATCAGATTAAAGGGCCGTATTAAATCCTATATACAATTCAGTATCTACTTAGGCATACTTCTCCTTTTTGTGGATGTGGCTGTGTTTCTGCTTAATCTGCAGGCGGGGCTGCTTTTGACGGGATACACGATTGTTTATTTTATCATTACGCTGTCGCTGTATTTTTACAATAAGCCCATCATTATGAATGAGCTTATCAGCTTTGCCACGGAATACGGACAGATTCAGAGAAAGCTCCTGAGAGACATGGATCTTGCTTATGCGCTGCTGGATGACAACGGGAAGGTCATCTGGACCAATACGGCGTTTGAGACGGTGGTGAAGCAGCCGAAAGGCTACAGTAAATCCATCACATCCCTGTTTCCCGCGATTACCAGGGATCGTCTGCCGGACGACAACGGGCTGGATGAAGCGCAGTATGAGCTGGAATATGAAGGCAATGAATATATAGCAAAGTTTAAGAAAATCTCCCTGAAGGAGATGGCGGAACACAGCGATATGATTGACGCAAGGGATTACAACGGGTATCTGATCGCAGTGTATCTGTATGACGATACGGCTCTGCACATTGCCCTGCAGGAGGTGGATGACCAGAGCCTTGCGGTGGGGATGGTCTATCTTGACAATTATGAAGAAGCACTTGAGAGCGTGGAGGAGGTTCGCCGTTCACTGCTGATAGCACTGATTGACCGTAAGGTAAACAAATATATTTCCGGGTTCGACGGCATCTGCAAGAAGCTGGAGAAGGATAAGTATCTGGTCATACTGAGGAAGAAGATGATCGCACAGCTGCGGGAGAACCGTTTTGACCTTCTGGAGGAGGTCAAGACCGTAAACATCGGAAACGAGATGGCGGTGACTATCAGTATCGGTGTGGGACTGGACGGGCTGACTTATGCCCAGAATTATGAATTTGCCCGCAACGCTATCGATCTGGCACTGGGGCGCGGCGGCGACCAGGCGGTCATCAAAACGCCGGAGAGCATTATATATTACGGCGGAAAGAGTCAGCAGGTGGAGAAAAACACACGTGTTAAGGCCAGAGTGAAGGCTCACGCTCTCCGAGAGATAATTACCGGCAAGGATATGGTGCTTGTCATGGGGCATCGGATGCCGGATGCCGACAGTTTTGGCGCTGCTGTGGGAATTTACCGTGCAGCCCAGACGCTGGAGCGCAAGGCGCATATTGTACTGAATGACGTGCCGCCCAGCATTCAGCCCATGGTGGACATGTTCAGAAACAATCCGGAGTATGAAGAGGATATGATCATAGGAAACCAGCAGGCCATTGAGGCTGCGGGGGGTAACTGTGTTCTGGTGGTAGTGGATGTGAATAAGCCCTCCATTACAGAGTGTCCTGATCTGTTGCGTTTCTGTAAGTCTGTGGTGGTTCTGGATCATCACAGGCAGGGGACGGAGACCATTGAAAATGCAACCCTTTCCTACGTGGAACCCTATGCGTCCTCGGCATCCGAGATGGTATCTGAGATATTGCAGTATACATACGACAATATCAAGATTCGAACGGAAGAGGCGGACTGCCTGTACTCCGGCATTATGGTAGATACCAATAACTTTATGACAAAGACAGGTGTACGTACCTTTGAGGCGGCGGCCTTTCTGAGAAGGAACGGCGCGGATGTGACCCGTGTGCGGAAGCTGTTCCGGGAGGGTGCGCTGGAATATAAGGCAAAGGCGGACGCGGTCAGTCAGGCGGAGATATACAGACAGTATTTTGCAATCTCCATCTGTACGGCGGACGAGCTTCCCAGCCCTACGATCATCGGAGCCCAGGCGGCAAATGAGCTGCTGAACATCAAGGGAATCAAGGCAAGCTTTGTATTGACGGACTATCAGGGCAAGGTGTACATCAGCGCCCGCTCCATAGATGAGGTGAACGTACAGATTATCATGGAGCGAATGGGCGGAGGCGGACATCTCAGCACTGCCGCATGTCAAATGGAGGGCGTGGGAGTGATAGAAGCCATCGGGGCATTGAAGCAAACAATTGACTCCATGCTGGAGAATGGGGATATATAACTCACAGCAAAGAAACATCTCTGATGAGCCGTTCTTTGGCAGGTTAAACCGATATGAAAAAAGGAGGATATTATGAAGATAATTTTACAGCAGGATGAAAAAAAGCTTGGAAAAAAGGGAGACGTTGTCGAGGTGAGCGAGGGCTATGCAAGAAACTATATCCTGCCAAAGAAGATTGGCGTGGAGGCGACCCCCGCAAACATGAACGATCTGAAACTCCGAAATGCAAACAATGCAAAAATCGCCCAGGAACAGCTGGATGCGGCGAAGGCGCTGGCATCGGAACTGGAGGAAAAGATTGTAGAGGTAAAGATTAAGGCAGGAGAAGGGGGTAAAACCTTCGGCTCTGTGTCGGCAAAGGAAATTTCCGCATCCCTGAAGGAGCAGTACGGCCTTGAGGTGGACAAGAAGAAGCTTCAGCTTCCTGAGGCATTAAAGAATCTGGGAAGCTATGAGGTTTCCGTCAAGCTTCATCCCCAGGTCACCGGAAAGATAACAGTAAAGGTAACAACATGAGAAGGACAGGGTTATGCCGGAAGAAAATGTAATAAAAAGAATATTACCCCACAGCATGGAGGCAGAGCAGTGTGTCATAGGTTCCATGATCATGGACAGGGAAGCGATTGTAGTGGCGTCCGAGCTGATTGCAGGTGATGATTTTTACAACAGACAGTACGGCATTCTCTACGAGACGATGGTGGAGCTGAATGACGCGGGAAGTCCTGTGGACCTTGTTACTCTGCAGAATAAGCTGAAGGAGAAGGATGTTCCGCCGGAGGTCAGCAGTCTGGAATTCGTCAGGGATTTGATCACGGCGGTTCCGACCTCTGCAAATATCAAATACTATGCCAATATTGTGGCCGAGAAGGCCACGCTCCGCAGGCTGATCCGCCTGAATGAAGAGATTGCGAATACTTGTTATGCAGGCAAGGAAAGCCTGGAATACATACTGGAGGATACGGAGAAGAAGGTTTTTCAGCTTGTACAGAAGCGCAACACAGATGATTTTGTGCCGGTGCGCCAGATTGTCATGAATGCCATGGACAGAATTGAAATGGCAGCCAGGAACAAGGGAAATGTCACAGGTATCCCAACCGGATTTATTGATTTGGATTATCGCACCGCAGGTCTGCAGCCTTCGGATCTGATTCTTGTGGCAGCCCGTCCCTCCATGGGGAAGACGGCGTTCGAACTGAATCTGGCACAGTACATGGCTTTTCGGAAAAATATGACGGTGGCGCTGTTCAGCCTGGAAATGAGCAAGGAGCAGCTGGTAAACCGTATGTTTTCTCAGGAATCAGGTGTGGATGCTCAAAAGCTTCGGACGGGGCAGCTGAACGATCAGGAGTGGGAGCGATTGATAGAAAGTGCGGGCACTATCGGAAAGTCAAATCTGATCATTGATGATACGCCGGGTATCAGCATTGCCGAGCTTCGCTCCAAGTGCAGAAAGTACAAGCTTGAGCACAATATGGCTATTGTTATGATAGACTATCTGCAGCTGATGTCAGGAGGAGGCAGAACGGAATCCAGGCAGCAGGAGATTTCAGATATATCCCGTTCCCTGAAGGCGCTGGCAAGAGAGTTGAGTGTGCCGGTGGTTGCTTTGTCTCAGTTATCCCGTGCGGTGGAACAGAGGCCTGATCACAGGCCTATGCTGTCCGACCTGAGAGAGTCGGGAGCAATTGAGCAGGATGCCGATGTGGTTATGTTTTTGTACAGGGATGATTATTATAACCATGATTCTCCGGAGGCAGGGATTTCGGAGGTGATCATTGCCAAACAGAGAAACGGCCCTATCGGCACGGTAAAGCTGGCATGGCTGCCTGAGTACACCAGATTTGCAAATCTGGAGCACAGGAAAGGTGAAGATTTTTAATATTAATTTACAAAAGAGAATGAGCGGAGGGCTTGTTCTCTTTTTGCTTTTGGGAGAAAGGAGACACTATGGGAAACTATTTATTTATTTCGGATGCTGCAAAAGAGGTGAAGGTGGAGAGTCATGTGCTGCGCTATTGGGAGGAAGAACTGCATCTTCCGATCAAGCGAAATGAATTGGGACACCGGTATTATACAAAAGAGGACGTGGAACGCTTTAAAACAATTAAAGGAATGAAAGAGAGGGGATTGCAGTTGAAGGCAATAAAAATGATTTTGAAAGACGGAAAGCTGGATTTATTGTCCGGCAAGCCGGAGAGTATGGAAAAGGGTGCCGGAGAGACAGAAGAAAATCTAAAACAGATACAAGGACAACAGCCTGCAGGTCAAAATCAGGTCATGGGACAGGCTAATCCCTCAGGTCAGCCAACAGATGAATCATTTGGTACAGATATGTCAGTCGCAGCGGGTCAGCCCACAGCAGCGGATATGCCTGCTGCAGGCATTGTGCAGGCCGAAAACGGCGTGCTGGCAGCCGAATCAAAGGAAGAGAAATCCAAGAGGCTGCAGTGGCTGCTGCAGCAGCTGATTCGGGAGACGTTACAGGAAAATAACGAAGAGCTATGCCGTGAGATTAAGGAAAGCGTTGTGAAGGAACTGGATTATCAGTTCAGGATGCAGGAAGAGAGGGATGAACTCAGGGACAAGAGGATGCAGGAACGGGATGAGGAGTACTATAAAAAGATGGACGAGCTTTTGCGAAAGAAAGCGAAGAAAGGATTTGGGTTAAACAAAAAAAAGAAGGGCATCTCATAGAGACGCCTTTCCTTGTAAACTTTGTTCTCAAAATGTGCCGCTTGCTGCACTTTTTAAGCTTCTGCGATAGCACCGACAGGGCACTGTCCTGCGCAGGAACCACAGTCAATGCACTTATCAGCATCGATTTCAAACTTGCCGTCCCCCATGCTGATAGCGCCGACAGGACACTGAGCCTCACATGCGCCACACGCTACACATGCATCACCGATTTCATATGCCATAACCTTATCCTCCTTACTGTCTGATACAAATTTATCAATATCCAGAACTATTGTAATATAAAACAGGTATAATTACAACATCAAAATTATTAAAAATATTTGTTAGATATAACTAATCTTGGTTAGCGGATTCTTTCCGCCGATTCCTGATACCGTCCAGAATAACCTTCTTTTTCTCCAAAAGTTTTGTCTTATCCATAGCGGGAACCCCCTTTAGCTTGTATTCCATTCCCAGACTCTCATACTTCTTTTCGCCCATGGTGTGATAAGGAAGCACATCCAGAGCCTTCAGGTTTTCAAATTGACCGATGAAGTAACCCAGGTCATAGAGATATTTATCATCATCCGTTATGCCGGGCACTACTACATGCCGTATCCACATGTCGACATGTTTTTCGTTCAGATACTCCGCAAACTTCAGAATATTAGTGTTAGGCTGCTGGGTCAGGTCTCTGTGTTTTTCCGGATCGATATGCTTGATATCCAGCATCACAAGATCCGTCAGGCCCATGAGTCTGTCCAGTTTTTCAAGCTGGGCGGAATTGTCAGGGTTAAAGGCAATGCCGGAGGAGTCGATACATGTGTGAATGTCGCGCTCCTTCGCCAGAGTAAACAGATCAATCAGAAAATCTATCTGCATCAGCGGCTCTCCTCCGGTAACGGTGAGACCGCCGCCGTTGGCATAGAACGCACTGTTTCTTTCGTACTGTTCAATAATGTAGGAAGGTTCCATCAACGTTCCGCCGTTCATCTCCCAGGTATCCGGGTTATGGCAATAGGCACAGCGCATAGGACATCCCTGTACAAATACAACAAATCGTGTGCCGGGACCGTCTACTGTTCCGAAACTTTCCAAAGAATGAATTCTGCCTTGCATAAAATAGAATCTCCTTTCAAAATGGCTGGGGCTGCCGCCATGATGTTTGAGTGTATTATAGCAAATAAATAGTGAAATGAAAACCTTTTTATGTGTTATACTTTGTGGGTAGAGTCGGTAGAATAGCTATTCTACCGCAGGTCGGTTGCATTCTATTGCACAAAATCATACAGTGGTTTCAGGGGAGGCACATATGTTAGATCAGGAGAAAACAGGAAAGTATATTGCTGAAAAGAGGAAACAATTGGGAATGACACAAAAACAACTTGCAGAACAGGTTGGGATAACCGATAAAGCCGTCTCAAAGTGGGAAAGAGGTAAAAGCATCCCTGATAGCGCGGTCATGGAAGAATTATGTGAAGTACTGCATATCAGTATGAACGAATTTTTCTCAGGAGAAGATATTCAGGAGGAAAATTATTCCCACAGAGCGGAAGAAAATATTCGGACGCTGATAGAGCAGAGTGATGTGCAGAAAAAACACTCCAGAATAGTGATCATCAGCCTGACAGTCGGTTTTATTGGCATACTTTTTGGATTACGGGCTGCTTTTATGTATACAGGTGAAAGAAACAGTATTTACCATTTTATTGATTTTCCCTCACTTTTGTTCCTTTTGGGGATTGTGTCCGTGATCTTGGTCTTATGTGGTATAATGGAAGATTTTGTAAAGGCGTTTGCCATCTGTTTTTGGAAATGGCAAGCAGATGGAGAGCAGATTCGGAAGTCAGCCAGAGCTGTTAAAGCGGCGCTTATATTAAATTTTTTGGCGGGAATATTTGTTTTTCTGGGGCAGATGATCATTATGCTGTCAGCGACGCCGGAGGAGGATGTGTTGAAGACGACTGCTGTCCTTTTGGTGGGAATCTGGTACGGCGTATTTTTTGATCTGTTGCTGATGCCTGTTCTGTTTCGATTACAAAAAAGGGGATGACAATGAACAAGATATCTTTATTTTACAAGCTTTATCGAAAAAAGCTGTCAGAAAACGCTGTATTGTTCCTGTTGTTTTCTATATTGGCAGCGGCGGTCTCCATGGTGCTTCTGGTGCAAGAGAATAATGCAGGACTCCTTCAGAATCAGATGAAGCAGTCCGGATTCGGATTTGACGCGGAGCATTTTTCAAGTATCAGTCGCAGCGCTGAAAATACGCTTGGACTAATCGCCATTGCAGCAGTTTTTATCGGAGCCATAGGAGGGCTGTGCCTGATCGGATTTCGTAACCAGTCCACGGAAAAGTCCATTGTCATGATGTATCTTTTTGGGATGCAGAAAAAGGATCTGGTGATAAAAGCGCTTCTGGATGCCGCTGTATATGGATTTTTGTCTTCCTGTACAGGGTTTTGCTTTGGATATCCGTTATTCCTGCATTTTTCCAAACAGATATTGGAGGTGGAGATTTCCTGGACTTTTGCTTCGCTGCAATCCATGGCACTTTTTTCTTTGCAGTCAACAGTGGTGTTTCTGGAGACTTTCGGCCTGATCGCGTTTCTCATATTCCTGGGAAATCTGTTCATTGATCTCAAAATAACGGAAAGATCCATTGTGCGGATTTTATATGGGCGGAAGGGAGCGGGCGAAAAACAGAATAATTGTCGGTATATCCTGGCAGGAGAAATACTGGGAATCCTTTTATATTCCCTTCTGATCTTTCGTGTGAAAGCAAGTTATCTTTTCACTGCCGGACTGGTGGTAGCCTTTCTGACCGCTGCTTTGTTTATTGCTTTTCATATTTTTTTTGGCTCTTTTACGAAAAAAAACAGGAAAAACCGAAAAATTGACAAGGTGAGAGATCTGAGTTTTTGCTTTTTATGCAGCAGAAATAAAAGAGATGCACTATTGGCTATTGTAATATCCATGGGCACTATTTTTCTCTGCCTGGCCGCTAATATTATTTTTAACATCAATGGAGTGTTGAGAAGCGCGTTTCAGGATAATCTGGGGTATAGCTGTCTTGTCCGTGTGGATGATTTCGGGCAGAAGGATCTGATAAGAGACCGTCTGGATGAGAATGGTATTACATATACCTATATCTATTCAAAAATGATGGACTATTCGCAGCTAAACCATATGGGAAATGAGGAGGGAAGATTCTGGGCGCTGGTAATAGACAGCCAGACAGACGGAAACCGTCATTTCTTTGTACCGGAAAACAGTTTTTATACGGAAAAATATTTTGCCGGCCGCTGTGGAACCCGGAAAGGCCAGCAGTATGATTTGTTTGGAAGTCCTGTGGTATGTCTGGGAAGTCTGGATGACAATCAATATCTGAGTTTTGTGAATTACAGTTTTATAGTAAATATGGAAGACTGGGAATTAGGAATCGACGATTCATGGCACGCCATGTTTTTGATCAATACATCTCTTTCGAGGGAGAAAGAAATAGAGTGTATGCTGACAGATTTGTCCTGTCACATGAGGACACCGGCGGAAATAATTGAAGAGATCAAGGAAATGCTGTCTGATTATCTGGATATTTTAGCCTTGGTTGCGGGCATGATCGTGCTGGTCACAGCGGCTGTATTCTACACAGTGATCAGAAGCGATCTGTCCCAAAGGAGGAAGGAGATGTACCTGTATCGTGTGTATGGCGCATCCCTTGCGAAAGCACAGAAAGTCATATTCTATGAGTATACGATGATTGCCCTTGTATCATCCATGGCGGTATCTTTCGCAGTCGTGGTGTGTGGCGAGTTGTATTTTTACTTAGGACTGCAGAAGCATTTTCCACTGTCCATACCTATAACTGCGATAACCACGGCACTGGCGGTTATTTTCATATTCCTTTGCTGTCAGACGGCAGGATTCGCAAATGCAAGGAGTGTGGGACTGGAGATTATAAGAGATGAGTAGTGTGAGATTCAGCAAGCGGGATAATGTGGATAAATTCACATGGAGGTTAGTATGGAAAAAGTAATTGAGATCGATCATGTGAGTAAGGTCATCAAAAATGAAAAGCAGAAAAATGTCATAGTGAGTGATATTTCTTTTTCTCTGGAGGCGGGAACGGTGACGGCTATTGTGGGAAAAAGCGGATGCGGAAAAAGTACGCTTCTGTCCATTGCCAGCGGAATCGACGCACCTACAGGCGGTTCAGTGAAACTGCTGGGAAAAGACTTTTATAAGCTGGATACATCCCGGCAGGAATATTTCCGGAACGAAAATATCGGCGTGCTGTTTCAGAATTATCATCTGATTCCGGAACTGACCTGCGAGGAGAATATCAGGATGCCGCTATGCTTTTCAAATGGCAGTACGACAAATGCAAAGAAATTAAATCAATGGATAAAGGGAATGGGACTGGATCAAAAGAGAAGGCTGTTCCCCAGCCAGATGTCGGGGGGAGAACAGCAGAGGACAGCAATTCTGAGGGCAATTGTAAATGATCCCCGGATTCTGTTCGCTGATGAACCAACCGGTGCGCTGGATTCGAAAACAGGAGACGGTATTATCAAATTTCTGATCGGATACGCTCATGGCGCAAAGAAAACAATTCTGCTGGTGACCCATGATATGGATGTCGCGGCACAATGCGACAGAGTGATTGAAATGGCTGACGGACGGATTGCATGAAATAGTGAGAACAAAATCCCCACCCGAAAATCGGGTGGGGATATGCATTTACAGAGTTCCTGTCTGCCGATTAGATAGCCTCGTGGAAAGTACGGGAAATAACGTCAGCCTGCTGTTCGGGAGTCAGCTTGATGAAGTTAACTGCATATCCGGACACGCGGATGGTCAGCTGAGGATAGTTCTCGGGATGCTTCTGAGCATCCAGGAGAGTGTCCCTGTTCAGGACATTAACGTTCAGGTGATGGCCGCCCTTAGTAGCATAGCCGTCCAATAAATTTACAAGGTTATCAACCTGTGCTGCACTTGTTGCCATAATGATTTCCTCCTTTATTTTGTGCAGGAAAGCGGCGGAGCCGCTTCCCCGTAAAATTTTTGTCGGGTG
Source organism: Acetatifactor sp. (assembly GCA_029050705.1). Classification (GTDB taxonomy): domain Bacteria; phylum Bacillota; class Clostridia; order Lachnospirales; family Lachnospiraceae; genus Acetatifactor. The sequence continues at coordinate 2,958 of JAIDME010000385.1, read as the reverse complement.
ACACCCGGAAACGAACTAATGGTAATCATCCAATCCCTGCTCAAGGGTAGGTACACTGCAGGCCAACGGTGTCCTGGAGCAATCCGTACAGCCCATTGTCTGAACGTTCTTTGACTGCTGTTCCGCTTCATCGTAATCCACATTGATGTGTCCCACGCCTTCAGTCATGCCGGAATCCAGCATGTTGATAAGATCGTCGATCATTTTTTTGTCGTCCATAGTGTCTCCTTTTTAAAATTATTTATTACTTGCTTTACTTGTTCAAGTCTAACTCGATGCCACACGGTGACATCGTGGCCAGGTGGCTTACTTGTTCAAGTCTAACTCGATGCCACACGGTGACATCGTGGCCAGGTGGCTTACTTGTTCAAGTCTAACTCGATGTCACCGGCAAATACCTGATCTTCCTTGCCCAGAGCTCCGGGGATGATGGTAAAGGTATTGGAAATACCATCCTGTGCATCCTTGAAAGGAAGCTTGGAAACGGAGGACAGAGATGCCACTGCACCATGGGTATCGCGTCCGTGCATAGGGTTAGCACCGGGAGCGAAAGGCTGTCCCTTTCTGCGTCCATCGGGAGTATTACCGGTAGCCTTACCATAGGTAACGTTGGAGGTAATGGTCAGGATGGAAGTGGTGGGGATGCCGTTCCTGTAGGTATGATGTCTTCTGACAGCAGTCATGAAGGTGTGGACAAGCCACTGTGCGATCTCGTCTACGCGGTCATCATCATTGCCGTACTTGGGGAAGTCACCGGTGGTCTTGAAGTCAACGATGACACCGTCCTCATCACGGATAACCTCAACCTTGGCATACTTGATAGCGGAGAGGGAGTCAGCCACGATGGACAGGCCGGCAACACCGGTAGCGAAGTATCTCTTCACATCCCTGTCATGCAGAGCCATCTCAGCTCTCTCATAGCAGTACTTGTCATGCATATAGTGGATGATGTTCAGGGTGTTTACATAAACATCTGCCTGCCATTCCATCATGTCAACAAACTTGCTTACAACATCATCATAATCCAGAACGTCACCCTGAACAGGACGGTACTTGGGACCAACCTGCTTCTTGGTAACCTCGTCCACACCGCCGTTCAAAGCGTACAGCAGACACTTAGCCAGGTTAGCACGAGCGCCGAAGAACTGCATCTCCTTGCCGATTACCATGGAAGATACGCAGCATGCGATACCATAGTCATCGCCGTGGGTTGCTCTCATCAGATCGTCGTTCTCATACTGGATAGAAGAGGTCTCAATGGAGGTCTTAGCGCAGAATCTCTTGAAGCCCTCGGGAAGTCTGGTGGACCAGAGCACGGTCAGGTTGGGTTCAGGTGAAGCGCCCAGGTTGTACAGGGTCTGCAGGTAACGGAAGCTCATCTTGGTAACCATGTGACGTCCGTCAACGCCTACGCCGGCCAGAGACTCGGTAACCCATACGGGATCGCCTGCAAAAATCTGGTTGTACTCAGGAGTACGTGCAAACTTGATGCAGCGCAGCTTCATGATAAAGTGATCGATGAACTCCTGAATCTGCTCCTCGGTAAAGGTGCCGTTCTTCAGGTCTCTCTCTGCGTAGATGTCAAGGAAGGTGGAGGTACGTCCAAGGGACATAGCGGCACCGTTCTGCTCCTTAACTGCGCACAGATATCCGAAGTATACTGCCTGAATAGCCTCTTTAACGTTGGTTGCGGGATTGGAAATATCGCAGCCGTAGGAAGCAGCCATCTCTTTCATCATCTTCAGGGCAACCATCTGCTCGGAAATCTCCTCGCGAAGGCGGATAACGTCATCGGTCATAACGCGGCCGGTGGAATCCTTCTGCTCCTGCTTGTCTTCGATCAGTCTGTCAATACCGTACAGAGCCACACGTCTGTAGTCGCCGATGATACGTCCCCGTCCGTAAGCATCGGGAAGACCGGTAATGATATGTGAAGAACGGCATGCTCTCATCTCTGCATTGTATGCGTCAAAACAGCCTGCATTATGAGTCTTTCTGTGGGTGGAGAAGAACTCGGAAATCTCGGGATCTACTTCATAGCCGTTGTCGGAGCAAGCCTTCTCTGCCATACGGATACCGCCGTAGGGCTGCAGAGATCTCTTGAAGGGCTTGTCAGTCTGGAAGCCTACGATAGTCTCCTTGCTCTTGTCCAGATAACCGGGGCCATGGGATGTGATAGTGGAAACAACCTTGGTGTCCATATCCAGAACGCCGCCGGCTTCTCTCTCCTGCTTCTGCAGGTCAAGCACGATCGCCCAAAGGTCCTTGGTGTTCTGCGTAGCGCCTGCCAGGAAAGAATCATCGCCATCGTAGGGATGATAGTTCCTCTGGATGAAGTCACGAACATTGACTTCCTTGTCCCACTTGCCACGCACGAAATCTGTTTCAATTGGTTTCATTTGAAATACCTCCTATAAAAATTTGGATTCTGATTCTTAAGTACTATTATAAGAAAAACGGTGTAAAGAGTCAAGGAGTGTGAGTGTACTTTTTGGAGTACACAGTTCAGCCGGCCGACTCAAGAATAGCTTGTCAAATTTTGGGGAATAACTTATACTATAGGTTAGCCAATACAGGTTCATTTTAGTCATTCGATAATATGAAAGGAGAGAATAAAATATGAGCGGAGTTACGAAGGAGATGACGATCGGGGAGATTCTGCGTGCGAACCCGGATGTTGCGCCGGTGCTGATGGAGGCAGGTATGCACTGCCTTGGCTGTCCTTCCGCGCAGGGAGAGTCCCTGGAGGAAGCGGCGATGGTGCACGGTATTGACATCGATGCGCTGATGAAGGCAATCGAGGAAATATAAAAGGCTGTTGAATTCTGCGGAATTGAAAGCGCTTCGGACAAACTGTCCGAAGCGCTTTTTCTGTAATGGTATAAGACGGGCCGCCAAATTTTATGTTTGCCGGGGGGTGGGCGGTAGCCCGGGGGATTTTATTTTTTAGACACCCGA
>JAIDME010000384.1 GCA_029050705.1 Acetatifactor sp. | reverse complement strand
TTCCCCATGTTATCGCCGCATCTCTGGTAAATCTGGTGCGGGACAGCGATTCGGAGGACGGCATCATGAAAATGATTGCTGCGGGCGGATTCAAGGACATCACAAGGATTGCGTCCTCCTCCGCCGCCATGTGGCAGCAGATCTGTCTGACCAACACGGAAAATATTTCCACTTTACTGCAGACCTACATAGATTCGCTCTCCGCTGTCAAGGCAGAATTGGAAGCCAAAAGTGAGCAGGAGCTCTACCACCTGTTTGACAGCGCCAGGATTTACCGGGATTCCTTCGTCAATGCTTCCAGCGGTCCCATCAAGCGTTCCTACAGCTTCAATGTGGACATCGCGGACAAGACAGGCGCCCTGGCTCATATCGCAACACTCCTTGCAAATCATGAACTGAGCATCAAGAATATCGGCATCACCCACAACCGGGAATCCGAGGACGGCGTACTTCTGGTTGAGTTCTATGATGAGCCTTCCATGAATACGGCAGTTCAGCTTCTGGAGTCTGCGGATTACACCATTCATGTCCGACGCTGATAACGCCTGTGCCGCATTCGCTCCCTGATTTTTCCGATTACGGCGCACAGCAGCATTCCGAAGGCTCCGCCACAGGTATCCAGAAGCACGTCTGCAAAACTGCCGTAACGTCCCGGCACAAACAGCTGGTGAAACTCGTCCAGCGCTGCGGAACAAAAGACCCACAGCACAATCAACACATACAGCTTTCTACCCCTCTTTATCCACTGACTCCACAGGACATACAGCAGAATTCCCATGCAGGCATACTCCGAAAAATGTCCCAGCTTCCGGAGGGGATGTTCAAAATACTCCGCCAGGCCCTGCATGAAACCTTCCGTCCAGTGTCCGCCGGACAGGCTATTAAATAATTCCACGCACCTTTCGGAAATCATCCGGCTCAGGGAGCCTGAAGTTTCGCCGTCCTGGGCGGAGAAACCAAATATCAGCATGTAAAGTGCCAGCAACAGAATTGCTGCCGGCACCGTTATGGCAATTTTTTTCTTCATCTTATTTTCTCATCTCACTGACAGTCTGGTAGGTCTCGATTCTGGACGAATCCGTCTCCGCCATACCGATAAAGACCGCGCCGTAGGAATATCCGCCGGGCCGAAGTTCAATTCTCACAATCTGCAGGAGCGAATGCAGAACCTCCTGGGTCCAGATGGTGAGATAAGCTTCGTATACTTCTCCTATCTGCAGTGCTTCTGCACACTCAAATCCGATTCCGGTTTTGGAAACATCCACAATTTCGATGGCAGCTTCTTTTCCCGCATTGCCGTCAATCCTCTTGATGACAAGCCTTGATGGCATGTCAGTCCTTTTATTTCTTCTTCTCTCATTCATGCTCTTCTTCTCTCCTCCGTGTATCATACCCGCACCCCCTCTTTCACAGGCGGCTGCCCGGCATTTAGTCTCGCTTGTGTCATTTGATAAACATCGCATCCCCGAAGCTGAAGAAACGATAGCGCTCCCTGACTGCCTCCCGGTAAGCGTCCAGCACCTTCTCCCTGCCCGCCAGGGCGCTGACCAGCATGACCAGTGTGGACTCCGGCAGATGAAAATTCGTGATCAGCGCATTCAACACCCTGAAGCTGTATCCCGGGTAGATGAAAATCTCCGTATTACCGCTTCCGGCATGAACTACGCCCTTCTCGTCCGCAGCGCTTTCCACAGTGCGGCAGCTGGTGGTACCCACACAGATGACTCGTCCTCCGGCGCTCTTTGTCCCGTTGATCTTCCCGGCTGCCTCCTCCGAAATCTGATAATACTCGGAGTGCATGTGGTGGTCCAGAATATTTTCCTCCTTCACGGGCCGGAAAGTGCCCAGTCCCACATGCAGCGTCACATAAGCAATGTTTACACCTTTTGACTCAATCTGTTCCAGAAGTTCCCTTGTAAAATGCAGTCCCGCTGTGGGAGCAGCGGCGGATCCTTCATATTTTGCATATACGGTCTGGTAACGGTTCCTGTCCTTCAGTTTGTGTGTGATATAGGGCGGCAGGGGCATCTCCCCCAGCCGGTCCAGAACCTCCTCCCAAATTCCCTTATACTCGAACCGGATCAGGCGGTTTCCCTCCTCCACCGTCTCCAGCACCTGAGCCTTTAAAAGCCCGTCTCCAAAGCTTAAGGCTGTGCCGGGCCTGCACTTTTTCCCCGGCTTCACCAGAGTCTCCCAGACATCCGCCTCCCTGCGCTTTAAGAGCAGCACCTCCACATGGGCTCCGGTGCCCTCACGCTCTCCCAGGAGACGCGCCGGGATCACCTTTGTGTTGTTCAACACAAGGCAGTCGCCGGGCTTCAGATAATCCGCAATCTCACGGAACACATGATGGGACATCGCCCCTGTCTCCTTATCCAGCACCAGCAGCCTTGATGCCGAGCGATCCTCCAGCGGATCCTGTGCGATCAACTCCTGGGGCAGATCAAAATAAAAATCACTCTTTTTTAACATCCTGTTTCCTCCGCAATAATCACACCGGAAGAATGCATGTTCCTCACAATGCACAGTTTTCCGCAAACACCTTGTAACCGCGGTATGCCTCGTATATGTCAGCCTTGCTGGTGGCCTCCCACGGAGCGTGCATGTTCAGCACGGGAACGCCGCTGTCAATGACATTCATGCCGTACAGTGCCAGAATATAGGCGATGGTTCCGCCGCCGCCAACATCTACCTTGCCAAGCTCTGCGGTCTGGTACACTACCTCCTTCTCATCCAGAATCTTCCGAAGATGGGCAATGTATTCCGCATTGGCATCATTGGAGCCGGACTTACCTCTGGAACCCGTAAATTTGTTGAACACCATGCCTGCGCCCAGCCATGCCGCATTCTTCAGTTCAAAGCTGGAGCGGAAATTAGGGTCGAAGCCTGCGCTGACATCGGAGGACAGCATACAGCTGTGAGCCAGACATCTCCTCAAATTCATCTCACTGTATTCCCCGGTCAGGTTCATCAGTTCCGCCACCGCGTTTTCAAAAAACTTTGACTGCATTCCGGTTGCACCAACGGAGCCGATTTCCTCCTTGTCCACCAGGATACAGCATACCGTCCTGTCTGTCTCCTTCAGGTCAAGCATTGCCTTCAGGGAAGTAAATGCGCAGACTCTGTCATCCTGCCCATAGCCGAAGATCATGCTGCGGTCAAAGCCTGCCTCCCTGGCCTTTCCGGCGGGAACCACCTCCAGCTCCGCAGAGAGAAAGTCATCCTCTTCTATGTCATAGGTCTTCTTTAAAATATCCAGCACGCCGGACTTTACAATATTCTTTGCCTTTTCCTTCCCCTCGTCAGTCTCCTTCTCTTCCTTGCCGAGCATCAGCGGCTTTGAGCCCGCGATCAGGTCAAGGGCCTCACCCTCGATAACCTTTGCCGCCTTCTTTTCCAACTGCTCTCCCGCCAGATGAATCAGCAGATCGGACACGAAGAATACCGGATCATCCTCATTTTCACCGATGTTCAATTCCACGGTGGTTCCATCCTTTTTCACCACAACGCCGTGGATGGCAAGAGGCAGCGCCACCCACTGATACTTTTTCACCCCGCCGTAATAATGGGTGTCCAGATAGGCAAAGGTGTGGTCGATATCCTCAAACAGGGGATTCTGCTTCACATCCAGCCTGGGACTGTCAATATGGGCACCCAGAATATTGATGCCCTCCGCCATGGGCTTTTTACCCATCTTAAACATGACGATGGACTTGTTCATCCACACGCTGTAGACCTTTGCTCCCTTACTTAAGGAACCGCCCTTCTTCACCAGGCTCTCCAGTTCCTGGTAGCCCTGGGCCTCAATGGTGTTCACAATTGTGTCGATGCACTCCCGCTCCGTCTTACCGTTGTCCAGAAACTCCCTGTACTCTTTACACAGCTTTTCCAGCTTTTTCTGATGCTTCTCGTCATAGGTCTCCCATGCACATTTTTTTAACATACTTTCTCTCCTTTTTACGTTGTTACGGCACTATTTTAACTCCTCAGTTCAATATCCAGATGATACTTCAGATTATTTAATATCTTCTTTACAAAGCGGTCCACGGAATCCGCCTCAAATGCTTCCTCCCCGGGAATGAATTGAACCGTGAACGCCATACTCTTCTTGTCCCTGGGAATCTGTCCGCCCTCGTACACGTCAAACAGCCTGATGTCTCCCACATGGGAGCAGGCATTTCGGATTACCTCCTCCACCTGTCCGCAGGTCACATCCTTGCTCATGACAAGTGCCAGATCCCGTTTCTCCTCGGGGAATTTTGAGAGCGGTGTGAAAACCTCTTTCTTATCACACATGGCAAACAGCTTCTTCAAATCCAGTTCCAGGAGATATGCGCTGCTTCTCAGATCCAGTTCCTCCGCTACCTCATATGCCACCTTGCCCAGACAGCCTACTACTTCACCTGCGCACAGGATATCGGCAGTCTGATAGGGATGCAGGTAAGGTCTTTCTGCGGGTTTATAGGAAAATGGTCCGAACAACGCTCCGGCCAGTTCCTCCGCCATGCCCTTCAGGGTAAAGAAGCTCTCCTGCTCGCCGAAAATTCCGATGCAGAGGGTATCCCTCTCGTCGGGATAAGCTTTCAGGGGCAGCTCTTCGGGGATAAAAATCTTTCCCACCTCAAACAGTCTTCCCGAAAGATTCCCCTTCTTCTGATTCCTGGCAACGGCATTCAGCATGGATGCCGCCAGCGTGGTACGCATCAGGGAAAGTTCCTCGTTGATAGGGTTCAAAATACGGATTGCCTTACGCTCCGGGGCATCCTCCGGCAAGCGCAGCATATTTAAATCCGAGGGCGAAATAAAGGAATAATGAATGCATTCGTACGCCCCTATGCTGCACAGAATTCTCTTCAGCCTCAGTTCCTTTTTCTGCGCCTGGTTCAATCCGCCCATGGTGACCTTCGCATCCGGCATGAATGTGGAAACCACATGCTCATATCCGTACATGCGGATGACCTCCTCCGCCACATCCTGATAGGTCTCCATATCCTCACGGTAAGCCGGCACCTGCAACGTCAGTTCATCTCCGTTGATGACAGGGGCAAACTGCAGATTTTTCATGATATGCAGGATTTCCTCATTTGGCACTTCTATTCCCAGCACATCATTCACCCGCCGGATGCTCACCCGCAGTTCCTTTGGCTCCACAGAATTCCCGGTATTCACATCCACATGAGTGCAGGACACCTTGCCGCAGCCAAGCTCCTCTATCAAATGCAGGGCCCGCTTCATGGCATGAATGGTGGCATACTCGTCAACACCCTTCTCATACTTGGCGCTTGCATCGGTGCGCTTGCCCAGAGCCCTGGAAGTCTTGCGGATATTATCTCTGGCAAATTTTGCCGACTCAAACATCACTTCCTTAGTTGTATCACGGATTTCGGAATTTAATCCTCCCATGACTCCCGCAATGGCCACAGGTTTTACTCCATCACAGATGACAAGGTTATTGGGAGTCAGCGTATACTCCTTTGAATCCAGAGTGATGATCGGCTCTCCCTCCTCTGCTCTCCTCACCCGAATGGCATTGCCCTCCAGATAGTCACAGTCAAAGGCGTGCATGGGCTGCCCCATCTCCATGGATACATAGTTGGTTATGTCCACGATGTTGGAGACAGCCTCCTGTCCCACCAGAGCCAGCCTGCGTTTCATCCAGAGGGGTGATTCCCCGATCTTCACATCATACACATAATGCACGATATATCTGGGACAAAGCTCGGGTGCATCCACAGTGACGGAAAACCCTTCTCTTTTCACCTCTGTCTCCGTATA
>JAIDME010000383.1 GCA_029050705.1 Acetatifactor sp. | reverse complement strand
TCGTGGGCGCGGAGCTGTGTATAAGCGACAGGTCTCTGCTTCCTTCCGGCGCTATGTATCTGTAGATTCCGTTTTTAAAAAAACCTGAAAAAGGCTGCGTCATCGCCCACTCCCGAAATCGCAGATCGGCGGTTGTCGGCGGGATGACAGTTCCTCCGTTTACCTGAAAAGTCACCACATATCCCTCAGGCGGCTCTACCTGAGAATCATCCGGCATATATGTCTCGCCATACTGCTTTGTGAATTCGGTAATGCCTCCCTTCCCCTCATAGGTGCCTCCGTTCGGATCTATCTGAAGAGTACTTTCCACCGGCTTCCACTGGGCATAGAGAATAATGGTTCCCTCCTCATTGCGGCCGGAACCGCCATTCCAGTTCTCCGATGTCAGGTTCCATATTCTTGCTCCGTCCTCATAGGCATCTCCTGTGCCGTCCGGCATTCTGTTCCATCCGGCAAACCGGTATCCCACACAGCCATAAGCATTCCGAGACAACTCTTTCACCGGATTCAGTGCTGTTCCCTCGTACTCCTCCGCATCCCCATACATATGTAAGCTGTATGGCATATAACCTCCCGTATTTTCTGTGTCCTCCGGAAAATTTGCATCATATATCACTCTGTACATATTGGCCGAAACAGCTTTACAGATATGCCTGAATTCGCTTCCCTGCTCCAGATTATCGCAGAAGGGGCAGAGGGAATAATAATCCATCCCCATAGGAATGCAATTTATGGTTTCCGCTGCCTCTCTGCTCATATAGACGTATATATCTGAAATTAACTCTCCACAGTCTGCACAGTAACCACGCCAGCCGGAGTAATGTCTCGCTTCACAGCATTGCTTCCTGTAACTGATGCCATGGTAATTCGGCGGATAATCCGAGTGAATACACTGTCCGGCCTCGTGCTCCACAATCCAGCGCCCCACCTGTACTGAGTCCTCTCTCTGCCTGTAATAGCAATGTTCTCCCTCCTCCGGCTCCCGCAGCGCAGAGTTAATTCCCGTGTTCACAGTCATCCCTTTTGGATACCATTGAATGTTCCTGTCCCCTGCGTTGGTCGTCCATGCCTGCCCATCCGGAGAAAAAGACACATACGGACTGTTATAGACCGTTTTCACTTGAGCTGCCTCCGCAGGCTCTGCCTCTGCAAGCAGACCGGCCAAAAGCACTGCCAACGCCCCTAATCCTATTTTGTATCTTTTCATTCGTTCTCCTCCCTTATGCCGCATACGCTGCAGTACAAGTAGGGAACTTCTTTTGTTCCTCCATTGTCCCAATCCGTTTCTTTCCTGCTTCCTTCCACCCACGTATGCGGCTGTACCTGCCCGTATGTCTCACTCCACTCTGCGCCGCACCTTATACAGGTATATTTGATGCTTCCTCCGCCTGTACAATCCGGCTGGCAGGTCACTACTCCCTCATCTCCGGCATGCCCTAATGGCCCTCTGTATATAACATCAAAACATTTACCGCAATCTACACATTTCACATCATACTTTGCCCCATAAAAGCAATCCGGCTCATGTTCTCCAAAAGCCAGAACAGTTACCGAACTGCCGCTATCCATGCGGCAGACATGCGCCGATGCTGCCGCAGACTCCTGAACCGCCTCAGGCTCTTGACATGCTTCAGATTCCTCAACCGTCACCGGACCCTGAACTGTTTCCGATTTCTCAATTGCCTCCGGCCTTCGACTTGGCCCAGATTCCCCACTTGCAGCTGGCTCCTGAACCGTCTCAGATTCCTCCCGCACCTGTTCACCTTCCGTTTTGGTATCATCTGTCCGCAATATCTCTACATCTACTTCCGGTTCCACCACCGTTCCCTGCACATTGGTATATGGCATGTCGCCGCATGCAGTCATCAGTAGCGCCGCCAGCAATATAGCTATGATTCCTTTTCTCATGAATTCCCCCCTTTGATAATATTCATTGCAAAGCTCTGACAACCCGAAGAGTTCCGCTTGCCAGTTCAGAGTAAAATGCCTCCACATCCTTTTTGTCCAGATAAATATTGATCCGCTGGGCAGCCGTCACCATATCGCCGTTTACAATTCTGATTCCCGTCTGGTCAAACACCTCCTGCACATAAATATTATCCCAGGCAAGCTCCGCCTTCCCTTCCTCTGATACGCTGTAAATATGTATTCGGTCTCCGGCCCGAAGCACGCCTCCGGCCACCTGATAGAGGTCTTCCGCCTTAAAACCGGCCACCACCGGTTCTTTCATCCCCCCCAGAATATCATCCAGCGTTTCAAACATTCCATCTGCCAAAAGCACACCCTGTTCAATATCAAAGACCGCTGCCAGTCCCGTCACCTGCTCCGGACTGCATAGTGCGCTTTCCGGTATACAGGATTTGTCCAGTGACTTCTCCTGAAAATAAAAGCTCATGTTTTCCGCCGTAATCAACTGACCCTTTGGTATTTCCGCCGCAGCAACATACACTGTTCCTTTTTCATATTTTGTCAGCGCGCTTTTCTCCAGCTGCAGCATAACGGCAAAAACCGCCACCGCCGCAATCAGTGCGGCGGCCATACCTCCCGTCTTCCATCTTTCCGTTACGTTTTCCCTTCTCTGATTTTCTTTTTTCTTTTCTTCTCTTTTCCTCATACCTCATTTTCCATCCTTTTTACGTTTAATTCTTTTCACACCTTACCACATCCACCAGCTTCCCTTTTCTGGCTGTAACTTCTATTCCGAGTACTCCCTTGATCTGATAAGATATTTCACTGTAAATACCGGTATTTTCCACCTTTATTCCGTTGGGAGCCGTCTCCTGTCCCAGAGTTCCGTACCGATGGATTGCCGCTCCGCTTCTGCCGTAACTGCACACTTCTACTTCACTGCCGCTGACATTGTACACCGTGAAATTTTCAATGCTGACCGGACCGGAAATCAGCCCTTTATTTTCGCATTCCCACAGGTCATTTAAGTTAAGGTTTGCTCTGATGGCCCTCCGATACCAGTCATATGCCTCATCGGCATCGCGAATCCGCAGCTTGTGAGAAATACCATACTCCTCCACATCTATTACCGCAGCAGCCAGATTAGAGGCTGCTAGAGCATCCTCCATATATTGAGAAGATGAGCGAAAAATCTCCAGCTGCAAAAGAACGCAGAGCAAAATTCCAAGGAACAGCATGAACCACAGCCCGAGCGCCCATCCGATCTGACCGCTCTCAGTACTTTGCAGTAGACATTCTTTTTTCTTCAAACCCATATATCCCCCTCAGCTTTCCTTTTATTTTGAGCACGATTTCTTCTCCGTACCCCACCCTGTCAAAGGTAGTTCCATCCAGGCTTATCCCTGAAGCTCCTGCCGCCTCCAGCTCTCTGCTGAGGAGCTGTCTGTCGCTCTCTGTCAGCATGCCCACTGTCTCCATCCGAAGAATATACTTCCTGGCAATCTGGTTGATTTCTGTCTTTTCATCTACCAGCCGCACACTGTCCATATATGACACAAGCAGCAATGTCATCAGCAGCATACAGATACATGCCGCCATCAGATCACCTATATTTCCTTTCTCCCTTTTCATGCGCTTACTCCTGTCAGTATCTGCTGTGCCTTGGTTGTCATGGCATCCACCAATGTCTTAATAAATGTTGTCAGACTGTCTTTCATCACCACACACAGCAAAAGGGCAATGATACATAATCCCACCGTCACCAGTATGCCGTCTATTCCCGGCTCCTTTTTCATTGCCTGCTTTTTCACAAGCCTGCCTAACTGCATAATTCTGTATTTCATTCGTCCTGTCATTACTTTTCCTCCTCTTTTTCTTTAAAATATTGACGCCGCACCGAACATATAGCTTACACACAGATACAGCGCAATGCCCAGTACCACCGTAAGTACTCCCAACTGGCAAAATGTGATTTTTCTGTCCAGCGCCGCTTTTTTCCTCTCCAACACGGCCGCTTCCATATCCTTTACCTGCTCTCCGATATCCCGGAGCAGCTCTACTGCCTGCCCCGACTCCAACGCCTGCAGGATAATGATACAGAGAGAATCGATATGGGAATTACAAAACTTTCCCTGAAACTTTTCCAGCGAATCATGCACATCCGCTTTCATGACAATATCTCCCGCCAACTCCAGCAGCGCCTGCCTGAGCCGCTTTTCCTGAACGTTTCCATAGCATTCCGCCAGCGCATCCGTCACATAAACCCCTGCTCTGATCTGTATCTCCAGCGCATGATATACCAACTTAAGCTCCGGCAGCAGTTTTTCGTTATCTCTTTTGTTCAGATAATGCAGCAGGAACATCGGCAGAAATGCCAGCAGAAAAAATGCTGCCGCACCATATCCGGCACCCAGTGGTGCGCATGCCAGAACCCCCGCCAGTCCGAATACCATACAGCAGGTAAGAAAGCGAACCGGCTCCACCCACTTTCCGTAGTGATATGCGGCTCCGTTCTTAAGCAGCCATCGCATTACTCTTTGATAATAATTGCTGGATCTGCCCTTTTCCCGCAGAAGCCCTGAAATTTCATAATATGCCTTCAGCAGCTTTTTTTGCCGATATCCGTTCTTCCCGAGCATCCGCAGAGCAAAAAACACCTCTGTCGCCGTCAGCGCTGAGACAGCGTTTATAACAATTCTCATTTGCATCCCATCCATATCTCCCTCCGAATTAAAAGACCCATCCGCTTTCGGTAAAACTTCCCACGATAAGCAATACAACAATTGACATTCCTGCCAGCAGCGCAAGGTTGATCGCACCCTCACGCAGCATGCCTCTCCGTTCCTGTGCAACCCGAAGATACTCACGAAGACTTCTTCTGCTGCTGTTTACCAGAACGGAAAAATCCGCACAATACCGGACACTGACCTCCATATTACGGGCCAGTTCCTTGAACTTCGGATGTTCTATGCGCTCTGCCATGGCGAGCAGCGCCATTCCCACGTCTCCTGTGGTTGCCGCCTCATAACAACAGGCATCCATGGCGCTCTTCACCGGCTCCTCCATATATCTGCTGATCTGTCCGAATATTCCGGTGATCTCCCCCGACGTTATGCTGTAATTACCCAGAAAATCCAACAGTTTCGTAAGGTTCTCCTCTGTGCGCCGAAAATTGGTCTTTCTGAGCCGTCGCAGGAACAGATGCTCCCCCACGGCACAGCCAAAAAGCACTATTGCCGCCGGTCCCACGCCTCCCATCGAGGATATCGCTGTAAACAGTATAGATGCCGCCCCCAGATTGCCCAGCAGCCACCACTCTGCCGTAATTCCCGGGAACCGATTCTTCACCCCGCAGTACTGTAGCTGCTGCTCCATGGAATACCAGTGGGAATGCTTTTCCTGCATACTCAGCAGGTTCTGCCTGTCCGCCAGACTCCGCTGCCTGGAGGCGGCATTCATTCCGCTGCGGGTTTTCTTCAGCGCATCGGCAATATATTCCAGTGTTCCCAGCTCACGGAACAGCAGAAAAAATCCTGTAAACAGCAATGCAAGTATCAATACTCTCAAACTTCGCTTCCTCCTAAAATTTTTTTATAGAACAGACTTCTGCTTTCCTCATTCCACCCTCCGCACTCATAAATTTCCTTTACCCGATAATGCTCCATAAACACCACTGTTTTAAAACAGTCCAGCATCCTCATCAGCTCATCCCTGGAATATCTGCTTTTTCCCAGGCAGTAATCCACCAGCTTGGCAGTGGCCTTGTCTGCGGATGGTGCGTGGATGGTAGCCGCACAGGTCTGTCCCGTATATGCAGCATTCAGCAGATAAATCGCTTCAGTGCCCTTGACTTCTCCGATGATGAAAAAGTCCACATCCATGGTGAGCCCCGCTATACTGATATGCTCCAGATCGTAGCTGACCTGCTGCTCTCCCGTTCCCGGCAGGGAATGAAGAAACATCATGTCCGGATGAAACATAGTGGTCAGTTCATCCGCCTGCTGAGCCACCAGAACAGCACAATTGTCCGGCAGCGTCTCCTTCAGAGCATTCAGAAGGGTTGTCTTACCGGAAGAATTGCCGCCGCAGATAAGAGTAGAGCCCTCCCGGAAACGGCAGATTAAAAGTTCCGCCGTCCCGCGGTCAAGCATACCCTGTTCTATTAAATCCTTTATCTGCGGAAAAACCTTCGGAATCTTTCTGATACAGAGATAGGGTTCGTCATAGGTGTTCACCAGCGGCATGGAAACCGTAAAGCGCAAAATAAAATCCGGATGGCTCTCATTGTCGGTGAACCGTTGAATTGCATTCAGATTAGAAATATTGACCTGATTTCTTGTTGCAATGTAGTCGATAAACTGTCTATACTCTTTTGGTGAAGCAAATGCGGCATCCGCCGTCATTCGCTGTCCCTTCTTCTTGATTCGGATGTTGTCATAGCTCACCACCCGGATGTCGGAGACCGCCTTGTCATCTATCAGCCCCGACAGTCTGGAATAGCCAAAGATATACTGCTCAAACTCCGTCAGAAGCGCCGCATCCTCCTGGGCTGACCTGTGGTAATATTCCGCAATGCAGGATTTGGCCTCCTCCAGAAACGCCTCCTTTGACACCAGACCTTTCTTCATTTGCATCAGAGATTGCTGCTTTCTTGTGGTATATTCCTCCACCAGTTTCTGCAAAAAACTCTCCGATGCGCCATATTCAGTTTTAATTGTTCATCCCTCCCATTCCCTGCGGCAAAAAAATACCGTGCACTGTATCCTTTTACCTGAATATTAAGTCTGCGACTTTGGCTGAAACAGCCGGAAAAAGAAATAATAAAATGTAACAGATAGCCAATCCAATTTGATTGGGTGCTTTAAAATATACACCAACAGAAACAAAATGTCAATACCTGATATATTATATTTTTCCACTCCCTGCCTTCGCAATCTCAACGTTACATTCTGCACCCCAAAAAAGGTTTTCATAAAAATGCGAAAAAGGTATAATAAACTCAAGAAGCCGGGTAACGGCCGAAAGGAGGCAGCAAAATGACAACCGGTGAAAAGCTGGCCATGCTCCGCAAGGGAAACAATATCACTCAGGAACAGCTGGCGGAACTGCTGGGGGTGACCAGACAATCAGTCTCCCGCTGGGAAATGGATCTTGCCTTTCCCGAAACGGAAAAGCTGATCCGCCTCAGCAAACTGTTTTCATGCAGTATTGACTTTCTGCTGAGCGAATCAGTCGGCGAAGTCAAACAGGAAAATGTTGGTATCACCGCAGATGCCTGCGTGTCCTTTATTCACGAGTGCGGATATTTCTTTCTCGCCACCGCCGCGGATGCCCGCCCCAGGCTCAGACCCTTTGGCATGATCTGCACTGACGGCGGGGAACTTCTTATCGTAACGGACACCAGAAAAAGCGTAAGCTCTGATCTGGGAAAAAACAAAATCATTGAACTTGCAAGCTATAACTCCGCCACCGGAAAATGGATCCGTATCAGCGGAACGGCAGAAAAAGAAGACAAACCCATCAGTCGGGAGCTTGTTTTATCCGCATATCCTTCCCTGCGCCAAAAATATCCGGAGGGTCAGGAAATGTTTCTGGCAATCTACAGAATTCATATAGAAAAGGCGGTCATCCTCTGACCCCTGCCAAACAAATAAAAACGAAACGCCAAAATGGCAGAAAGGAACACTTATGGAAAAACTAACAGATGTAACAAGAGAACTCATGACAGAGAGGTTCGGACATGACTCCATCATCTCTCTGGCAACGGTAGAAGCAGGTATTCCCTATGTTCGCAGCGTCAATGCCTATTATGAGGATGGAACATTTTACGTTATCACCTATGGGCTGTCCAATAAGATGCGTCACATCAGCCAAAATCCCACCGTAGCCATATCCGGCGACTGGTTTACCGCTCACGGAGAGGGAGTAAACCTTGGTTATTTTGGGAAACCCGAAAATACGGAAATTGCCGGGAAATTAAAAATTGCTTTTGCAGCCTGGATTGACAACGGACACAACAATTTTGAGGACGTGAATACCTGCATTCTCGGTATCCGCCTCACCGATGGAATATTATTTTCTCATGGCACAAGGTACGACATTGATTTTTCTTCAAATGAATAGCCAACTATCGATATTTGAGGGTTGAGGTTTTCGTCTAAAAATGTTATACTCGGATTATCAAGTACTTCAGAAGAGAGGTAGAGATATGTTTATATTATTGGCAGGCGGACTTCTTGTGATTATTTTTGCCGTGATCGTGGCGGTGGTTTCTTCCGTATCTGCGGCAGTGGCAGCGGAAACTGACTCGGAAGATTAACGAAGGTGCCCGGCGCTCTTGCGGGAGTCTTTCGATACTGCTTCCTGAAATGCACATGCAAAAGGGAATGGCCCATTGAGCCATTCCCTTTTTTGTATGCGCAGGAAGATAATCTTCCCTGCTCAATTTCACCTTCTACTCCAGCGCGCCATAGGTTGCCATGCGCAGCTTTCTCACCAGCGGTGTCGTACCCGCACCGCATAGCTGAATAAAATACAACAACACTAAATCTTCTTCTCTGTCCATTGTCACATAATTTCCCGTCCAGCCATCCCAGCCGAACTCTCCGGGAGACGCATTACTTCCCGCAGCCCCGGCATCCGTCAGCACGCGCATGAGACAACCGTAGCCATAACCCCGCATGCTGTCCCAGTCCAGACTGACCGCCTGACGCTCCGTCAAATGATTCCTGGCCATAAAATCCACGGTTTTTCTTCCCAGAATACGCTTCCCGTTGTATGTACCTCCCTGCACAAGCATAGAAGCAAAACGGGCATAATCATCCAGCGTGGACACCAGACCGGCTCCGCCGGACTCAAAAGCCACATCCTCCCCGTAGTACTCTCCCAGATGTGCGCCCGTGTGGGGAACCAGTCCATTTTCTGTCCAGTCATAGGCCTGGGCAAAGCGTTCCTGTTTCTCCTTCGGCACAAAAAATCCTGTGTCCGGCATATCCAGAGGCTCAAAAATCTCTTTCCGCAGGAACTCTCCAAAGGTTCTGCCTGATACAGCCTCCACCACGCCTCCCAGCACATCAGCAGAAAAACCGTACATCCAACGGTCTCCGGGTTGGAATACCAGAGGAACAGAGGCAATTCCCCGCATATAGGCCTGAGTATCCACCCGCTCCCCTTTTTCCCTGGCCGCTACCAGCTTTTCCACCAGAGCACCCATACGTCTGCCGGGCTCTGTGGCCTCGTCCGGATAAGTGATGCCGGAGGTCATATTCAGAAGATCATATATTGTAACCTCGCGCTCCGCACGGATTTCTCCCCTGCTGTCATCCCATACCTTCTGGCCCGCAAAGCAGGGCAGATATTTCGACACTGAATCCCAGAGGTCTATCTCCCCCCGCTCCGCCAGAATCATGGCAGCTGCCGCCGTGACAGGCTTTGACATGGAATAGAGACGTATGATAGTGTCCCGCTTCATGGGGTATCCCCGCTCTGCATCAGCAAGGCCGAATGTGTTGCAATAAATCTCCCTGCCCCTGTGCAGCACAAGGGCTCCTGCCCCCTTAACGGCACCGCTCTCTACCTCCTGCCGTATCAGCTTATCCATAGTCTCTTTATAATGATACATAAATACTTCCTTATATCTCTACTTCCAGATGCATCACGCTGCAGGCGGGAGCGGTAAATGTCACTTTGTTGCCGTTTACCGAAACGGTTGTAAATTCTCCGGTATGTACCTGCTCAGGTGCTTCGAAGGTATTGTGAGCCTTCATATCTCCGGTAAGGATTTCCGCCTTGACCGATTTTACGGGAGTCTCCGCAAAAATAGCCTCAATATCTGCCCTGTCAGTCAGGGAAGCATTGGTCAGCGTCACATGAAGCCTGCCGTCTTTACCCAGGGATACGGACTCCGTCAGATTGGGAATCATGTATTTCTCTTCCAGTCCCACTTCCTTCGTCTCCACAGAAGACTCAACCAGCTCGCCATCCTGATGGTACTTGTACAGGTTGAAGGTATGCCAGGTAGGAGTCTTAACCATCTTCTCGCCCTCAGTGAGGATTACCGCCTGAAGCACATTCACTAACTGAGCAATATTTGCCATCTTTACCCGATCACAGTTCTTGTTGAACAGATTCAGGTTGATGCCGGCAACCAGGGCATCCCTCATGGTATTCTGCTGATACAGAAAGCCGGGATTGGTGCCTGGCTCCACATCATACCAGGTTCCCCACTCATCAATCATCATACCAATCTTCTTCTCAGGGTCATACTGATCCATGATGGCACCGTGCCTCCGGATCAGCTCCTTCATTTTTAAGGTTGCCTTCAACGTGCGATACCATGACTTCTCATCAAAATCCAGCGCTGAACCTTTCTTGCTCCAGTCACCGGTAGGCACTGTGTAATAGTGCAGGGACATGCCGTTCATATAACCGTTTCCATGGTCAAAGGTGGTTTCCAGCACCTTTTCTGTCCAGTGGTAATCATCTGCATTTGCGCCGCAGGCAATCTTGTTTATGTGCTTTTTTGAATCATAGTTGCGCACAAAAGTCTGGTATCTGCGGTATAAATCCCCGTAGTACTCCGGCCTCATGTTTCCGCCGCAGCCCCAGTTCTCATTGCCCACACCAAAGTAGTCCACAGTCCAGGGCTCTTCACTGCCGTTTTCTTTTCTCAGGTCAGCCATGGGAGAAACGCCTTTAAAGGTCATATACTCCACCCACTCGCTCATCTCCTGAACAGTGCCGCTTCCCACATTGCCGTTTATGTAAGTCTTGCATCCCAGCTGTCTGCACAGCTCCATAAACTCATGAGTGCCGAAGCTGTTGTCCTCCACAACGCCGCCCCAGTTAGTGTTGATCATCTTCTTACGCTTCTCTTTCGGTCCGACACCGTCCATCCAGTGATATTCGTCGGCAAAGCATCCGCCCGGCCAGCGCAGAACGGGAACCTGAATCTCCTTCAGCGCCTCCACCACATCGGTGCGCATACCGTTCACATTGGGAATGTCCGAATTTTCACCCACAAAGATTCCCTCGTAAATGCATCTCCCCAGATGCTCTGAAAAGTGTCCCTGTAATTCAGGATTGATATGCCCCTTTTTCGCATTAGGATTCACATACAGTTTCGCCATTTTCTTTACCCCTTCTCTGCTCTTTTTATTTCATTTTTTGGTGAAATATTAAACATTTCGCTTTACACATCCAGTTTATTCCTTTATGCTGAAAATGTCAAATAAAAAAAGCTGTATTATTCTTTTTTTGTGCTATACTGAATGTAAAAGGCGGGAGGTAAAATCCTATGAGAATAAAAGATGCCGTTTCCAATATAAGCAGGGAGCATCCTGAGGTGCCCCTGATTCCGCTGTACACTTCCTGGGGCGAGGAAATAAAAAATGCAGACGCTCCGGCTGTGTGGCAGGAATATCCAAGACCCCAGCTGGAACGAGACAATTACAGGATTCTCAACGGCATATGGAGCTGTTGGTTCACACCTGTGTCCGGAAGTGACGACGGACCGGAAAAGCAGGACATTCTGGTGCCCTTCTCCCCCGAGTCCCTGTTATCCGGCGTGAATCGTCAGCTGCAGCCTGACGAATATCTCTGGTACGAAAGACAGATTTCTTTTTCTGAAGATGATTATGCCCGCAAGGCAAAGGGCCTTCGCTGCATTCTGCATTTTCAGGCGGTAGATCAGCAGGCTGTAGTCTATTGTGATGGCCAGGAAGTCGCCTCCCACACTGGCGGATATCTCCCCTTCCATGCCGACATAACCGATTATGTTTCGGATTCCCCCCTGCTTCTTCAGGTAAGGGTCCGGGATGTCAGTGACACCTCCTGGCATACGAGAGGCAAGCAGACATTGAAGCGGGGCGGCATGTTCTACACTGCCCAGAGCGGCATCTGGCAGAGTGTCTGGTATGAGTGGGTGCCCGAAAACCATATTGAGCGAATGGAAATCACCCCCGATGCAGACCACGGGGCTGTGTCTGTAAAACTGTTTTCCCAAAAGGAATTTTCCTTTGTCTCCTGCACCATACACAAGGCAACCACCCGGTATGTTTCCTCCAACGATGCAGCCCGTTCCCTTCCCGGCGAGCGCACCGGGGCTCTCATAGGTGTATCCGTCCAGCGGGAATCTTCCGCTCCCAACGTACTGCGATTCATTCTGCCGGAGGACGATATTTTCCTCTGGACACCGGAAGAACCTTATCTGTACAGCTTTACCGTCATCGCGGACAATGACACTATTCAGGGCTATTTTGCACTGAGAAGCTTTTCCGTAGAGCCGGATGAAAAGGGTGTGCGCCGTTTCTGCTTAAATCATAAACCCCTCTTCCTTCACGGCCTGCTGGATCAGGGCTACTGGTCGGACGGTCTCATGACTGCTCCCTGCGACGAAGCATTAATTTATGACATAAATCTGACCCGGGACACAGGTTTCAACATGCTGCGGAAGCATATCAAAATTGAAGCTCTGCGCTGGTATTACCACTGTGACAGGCTGGGTATGATCGTATGGCAGGACATGGTCAGCGGAGGCACCACCTACCATATGCCCTTTGTCTGCTACATGCCGACTGCATTTCCAAACATGTCCAGGCACACCAAGGATTCTCACTACAGGCTTTTCTCCCGACATGACGCAGCAGGACGTCAGGCCTGGGAGCAGGAATGCGCAGAGACTGTTGAACACCTTTACAGTGCTCCCTCCATCGCCGTCTGGGTTCCTTTTAACGAGGGTTGGGGCCAGTTCGACGCCGCAAGAATTGACAGACTTGTAAAAGCAAAAGACCCCACCCCTCCGGTGGAGCATGCCAGCCGCTGGTTCGGCCAGAGAAGCGGG
>JAIDME010000382.1 GCA_029050705.1 Acetatifactor sp. | reverse complement strand
TGCGCATCTTCCGGCTGTTCCGCATCAACGCCTATTATGACTCCCTGAACGTCATCAACGAAGTCATCGCCAGCAAGCGGCAGCAGTTGATGTCCTCTGTGTTCATTATTCTGATCCTGATGCTGGCCGCCAGCCTGTGTATGTACAGCTTGGAACATGAGGCCCAGCCCGAGGTGTTCACTAACGCCTTTTCCGGTGTCTGGTGGGCAGTGTCTACCCTGCTCACCGTGGGCTATGGGGACATCTACCCCGTCACTCCCACGGGCAAGCTGTTCAGTATTGTAATTACCTTTTTGGGGGTGGGCATGGTGGCCATTCCCACGGGTATCATCTCCGCCGGTTTTGTGGAATATTATACGAAGATCAAGGTGGGAAGCTACGCTGAGCATGATGCGGACTTCATCACATTAAATATTGTGGAAGGACATCCCTATGGGGGACTTTCGTTAAAGGAATTGAAGCTTCCCCAGGGACTCTATCCGGCGGTGGTGCTTCGGGGTGAGGATGTGTATACCCCCCATGAGAGCCTGGTGCTGGAGGAAGGAGACAGCCTGCTGCTTGGCACCATCAGCACGGGAAGGTTAAAATGCCGCATCCAGGAGGCTCCTCTGGAGGCTGGGCACAGCTGGATCGGCCACAGGATAAAAGACCTGGATATTTCCCGCAGGGTATTCGTGGTGATGGTAAAGCGGGGAGATGAAAACATCTGCCCCCAGGGGTCTACGCTGCTGCAGGAGGGCGATGTGGTATTGCTGCTTGAAAAGCATTAACATGCTCAAAATAGAATCGGGAGGAATATACAAATGACAAAAAAACAGAGGGCTCTGGAAATCATAGAGAGATTAAAAAAGGAATATCCCCAGGCAGACTGCACACTGGACTATGACCAGGCCTGGAAGCTGCTGGTCAGCGTCCGCCTGGCGGCCCAGTGTACCGATGCCAGGGTGAATGTGGTGGTGGAGAAGCTGTATGAAAAGTTCCCGGATGTGAATGCCCTGGCGGAGGCACCTGTAGAAGAGATTGAGAAGCTTGTCCATCCCTGCGGCCTTGGAAACAGCAAGGCAAGAGACATCAGCGCCTGCATGAAGATGCTGCGGGATGAGTACGGGGGTAAAGTACCTGACGATTTCGACAAGCTGCTGAAGCTGCCCGGCGTGGGGCGGAAGAGCGCCAACCTGATCATGGGGGATGTATTTGGAAAGCCCGCTATTGTCACGGATTACGCTGGAAGAATTGTTGGAGCGGCTGGAGGAATACATTGAGCCTGCC
>JAIDME010000381.1 GCA_029050705.1 Acetatifactor sp. | reverse complement strand
TGCCACCACTGTGGCAATCCTTGCCCATACTTTTGCTTTCAGAAAGGAACCGGGCCCCGGCTCCTTCACCTCACCCGTGGTTTCATCCTTCTCCGCCAGGCCGTCCTCGCCCTCAAACATACAGGCACCGCCTATGGGAAACAGCTTCAGGGAATATTTTGTTCCTCCTTTTTTGCGTGAGAAAATATTGGGACCCATGCCCACCGCAAACTCCACCACATGTATGCCGTTTGCCTTGGCAATCAGGAAGTGCCCGAATTCATGGGCTATGACCACCACCCCGAAGATGATAATAAACAAAATTATAGTTACCATTTACCGTTTCATCCTTCCTGCAATATATTCATAGGTCTCCGCCTCCGCATCCAGAATAGCCTCCACCCCCGGATCCGAAACCAGGCTGTGATGCTCCATTGCTTCCTCTATTATCTCCGGAATCTGCAGATATGCTATCTCCCTGTCAAGGAACAGAGCCACTGCCCTCTCATTGGCAGCGTTGTATACCGTAGGCATGCTGCCTCCCAGCTCCGCCGCACGGTAAGCGAGAGCCAGACCTTTAAATGTATCCGTATCCGGCCTTTCAAATGTAAGACTTCCCAACTCGAATAAATCCACACGCTTCCCAGTCATGGGCCTCCTGTCCGGATAAAACAGGGCATACTGGATGGGCAGCTTCATGTCCGGCGTCCCCAGCTGTGCAATGATCGCACCGTCCACATACTGCACCGCGGAATGGATAATACTCTGGGGATGCACCACCACCTGGATTCTGTCCAGGTCCACACCGAACAGCCATTTTGCCTCCATAACCTCCAGTCCCTTGTTCACCAGTGTAGAGGAATCAATGGTAATCTTTCGCCCCATGGCCCAGTTCGGATGCTTCAGAGCATCTTCCACCTGTATCCCGGCCAGCTGTTCTCTGGTTCTTCCACGAAAAGGGCCGCCGGATGCAGTCAGCAGGATTTTCTCTATTTTACCCCCGGGTTCCCCGTTCAGAGACTGAAAAATGGCGCTGTGTTCGCTGTCCACCGGAAGGACAGACACACCGCACTCCTTTGCCAGCGGCATAATAATATGTCCCGCCGTCACCAGTGTCTCCTTATTTGCAAGGGCAATATCCTTACCGGCCCTGATGGCGGCAATAGTAGGTTTGATACCGATCATTCCCACAATGGCTGTCACCAATACCCGGCATTCCGGGAAAACTGCAATTTCCAACAGTCCCTCCATCCCGGCAACAATTTTTACATCAATATCCCTGACCCGGTTCCGAAGGTCTGCCGCCGCTTCCTGACTCCACATTCCTGCCAGTGCGGGGCGAAACTCCCGAATCTGCCGCTCCATTTCTTCCACACTGCTCCCCGCCGCCAGGGCTGCCACCTGCAAATCAGGATTGTTGCGCACCACTTCCAATGTCTGGGTGCCAATGGAGCCGGTAGAACCCAAAATTGCTATCTTTTTCATAACTTTTCCTCCTAGTGACCCAGCAGAAGCAACGACATAAAGTACACCATAGGTGCTGTGACGATCACGCTGTCAAAGCGGTCCATGATGCCGCCGTGACCGGGAATCAATTTCCCATAATCTTTAATCCCTTTATTCCGCTTGATTGCAGATGCCGCCAGATCACCCACCATACTCATGACCGCACCCACGGCACAGATCAGCGCCGTCTGCCATGCAAAGGTATCCACTGTTGTGGGGAAAGAGTTCACCAGAAGCTCCCCATACAGAAAACCTAAAAGCGCCGCTCCAAGCACTCCGCCGATGCAGCCTTCCAGAGATTTCTTGGGGCTTAAGACAGGAAATATCTTTTTTTTCCCGATCAGCTTTCCCACCACATAGGCACAGGTATCGCATCCCCAGGAACTGATCAGTATAAGCCATACTATGAGAATTCCTGCAACAGTCATTCTTGTCAGTTCGATAAAAGACAGCATCACAGGGGCATACACAAAAGCAAAGAAACCGGCAATCACCTGTTCTGCCTGATACTTCGGAAAGGTAAAGACATAGATGAAAAGCTGTGCCATAAATACCAGCACAATACAACCCAGAAGCCATACCGCGCCGTCCGCACTTTCCCACCACATCTGCCCGGACACCGTCGTATTCATGCAAAGCTGTATTATTCCGTAATAAAGCACTGTACCGGCCAGACCCACAATTTCTATCGCTGTTACCGAACTTTCAGCGGGTGCGTCGTCCGCGACAGCAGCCTTTTTTTCTCCCGAAGGCACTCCCAGCGCTTTGGTCAGTTCGCGGTCTGTCGCGTATACACATCTGACGCGGCCGACGA
>JAIDME010000380.1 GCA_029050705.1 Acetatifactor sp. | reverse complement strand
GAACTGCATCGTATGCTGGACATCGTTCTGAAGAATCTGGAGGAATGGCGGCGGGAGATCGGCGTCGCGGAGCCTGAGGAAGAACAGGAAAATAAGGAAAGGAAGTGCATTAAATGCTGAAAACACTTGGAGCTCATATAAAAGAATTTAAGAAAGCTTCTATTGTAACACCGCTTTTCATGATAGGCGAGGTTATCATGGAAATGATCATTCCGCTGCTGATGGCATCTATCATTGATGATGGCATTAACGTTGTCAATGCAGACGGAAGCCAGGGGAACATGCAGCATATTTACCTGGTCGGGGGATTGATGGTGCTGACCGCTCTTTTAAGTCTGACCTTCGGTATCGGAGGAGGCGTATTTGGGGCAAAGGCGTCCACAGGCTTTGCCAGGAATCTGAGAAAGGCAATGTATGAGAATATACAGACCTTCAGTTTTTCAAATATCGACAAGTTCAGCACGTCAGGGCTGGTGACCAGACTGACTACGGATGTTACCAATATGCAGAATGCATATCAGATGATGTTAAGGATGGCCATGCGTGCGCCCTTCAGCCTGATCATCGCCATGGTCATGTCCTTCTACATAAGCCCCAGGCTGGCAAGTATCTATCTGGTGGCGGTGCTGATCCTGGCATGTATTCTGGGAGTGATTGTGACAAGCGCCATGAAGCACTTTACTCAGGCCTTTCCCAAGTATGACGATCTGAACGAGAGCGTGCAGGAAAATGTATCGGCAATCCGTGTGGTAAAGGCGTATGTCCGAGAGGAGCATGAAAACAGGAAATTCAGAAAGGCCAGCGAAAATATTTACAAAATATTCTCCAAGGCGGAGGGTATCGTGGCGTGGAACGGACCGGTCATGAACATCACGGTATATTCCTGTATCATACTTATCAGCTGGATTGGGGCACATATGGTGGTGCAGGATCAGCTGACGACAGGACATCTTATGAGTCTGCTGACCTATTGCATGACGATTCTCATGAATCTTATGATGTTGTCCATGATCTTCGTGATGATAACCATGTCCGTTGCCAGCGCAAAGAGAATCTGTGAGGTGCTGACAGAGGTGCCCGACCTTGCTAACCCGGAGGAGCCTGTCTATGAAGTGGCGGACGGCAGTATCCGGTTTGAAAATGTGTCCTTCAGCTACAGCAAGGATGCGGAGACGCCGGTGTTAAAAAATATTAATCTGGATATTAAGTCCGGGGAGACTATCGGCATCATCGGCGGCACGGGAAGCGCCAAGTCCAGTCTGGTGAATCTGGTCAGCCGTCTGTATGACGTGAGGGACGGGCAGCTTCTGGTAGGGGGCGTGGACGTCAGGAATTACGATATGGAGGCACTGCGAAACCAGGTGGCAGTGGTACTGCAGAACAATGTCCTGTTCTCGGGGACGATACTGGAAAATCTGCGCTGGGGCGATAAGGAGGCCACGGAGGAGGAGTGCAGGCATGCCTGTGAGCTGGCCTGCGCCGACGAATTTATCCGGAAAATGCCGGAAGGCTACAACACCTATATTGAGCAGGGCGGTACGAATGTGTCCGGCGGTCAGAAGCAGAGACTTTGTATAGCCAGGGCCCTTTTGAAAAAGCCGAAAATACTGATTCTGGATGACTCCACCAGCGCAGTGGACACGGCAACCGACGCAAAGATCAGGAAAGCTTTCGCAGAGGAGATTCCCGGAACCACAAAGCTGATCATCGCTCAGAGAGTGTCAAGCGTGGAGCATGCAGACAGGATCATTGTCCTGAACGAGGGCCAGATTGACGGCTTCGGAACCCATGAGGAACTTTTGAAGAGTAATGAGATTTACCGCGATGTGTATGAGTCACAGACCGGAGGCAGCGGCGATTTTGACGAGAAGGGAGGAATGTGATCATGGCAGAAGAGAGAAAACCTAAGGTTAATAACGGCCCCGGCGGCCCGGGCAGGGGACTCAGGGGACCCAGACCGAAGATTGAGAACCCGGGCAAGCTGATGAAGAGAGTGTTGTATTATACATTTAAGGATTACGGAATACATTGGGTTATCGTTATTATCTGTATCTTTGCAACAGTGTTCGCGTCTTTGCAGGGAACTCTGTTCATGAAGACGCTGATCGATGATTACATTATTCCGCTGACCAGGCAGCAGAATCCTGACTTCAGTGAACTGGCAAGGGCAATCGGCAGGGTGGCGTGCTTTTATGGCGTGGGCGTATTGGCATCCTTTACCCAGTCCAGACTTATGATCCGTGTGACACAGGGAACCCAGAGAAATCTCAGGAACGATCTGTTCGAGAAGATGGAAAAGCTTCCCATCAAATACTTTGATACCCATGCTCATGGTGACATTATGTCTATATATACCAATGACATTGACACCATGCGCCAGCTCATCAGCCAGAGTATTCCCCAGTTGGTAAACAGCCTGATCAGCGTGATAGGTACTTTGGTTTCCATGCTGGTGCTGGACATTCCGCTGACGCTGGTCACGCTTTTGATGGTTGCCGTCATGCTGGTGGCGTCCAAAAAGATCGGTTCCCGGAGCAGCCGGTTCTTCCTTGCCCAGCAGCGCAATCTGGGAGCACTCAACGGCTGTATCGAGGAAACCATGACGGGACAGAAGGTGGTAAAGGTCTTCTGCCATGAGCAGGAGAGCCTGGATCAGTTCAATGAGCTGAATGACCGGCTCTGTGAGAGCGCTTACTCTGCAAATAAGTTCGGAAATATTATGGGGCCTGTCAACGCCCAGCTGGGAAACTTAAGTTATGTGGTCTGCTCCGTGGCGGGCGGAGCTCTGGCTGTCACGGGGATATCCGGTTTGACACTGGGATCCCTTGCAAGCTTTTTGAATCTGAACAGATCCTTCAGTATGCCGATCAACCAGATTACCATGCAGTTCAACAGCATTATCATGGCTCTTGCCGGTGCGGACAGAATCTTTAAGCTGATGGATGAGACTCCCGAAACGGATCAGGGGTATGTGGAGCTTGTGAATGCTGTAAGGAACGACAGGGGAGAACTGACGGAGAGCAGTGAGAGAACCGGCCTCTGGGCGTGGAAGCATTACCACAAGGACAGTGACACGACCACATACCAGCAGGTGGAGGGGAATGTGGTATTTGACCATGTGGACTTCGGATATAATGACGAAAAGATGATCTTGCATGACATTGAGCTTTTTGCCAAGCCGGGACAGAAAATTGCCTTTGTGGGCGCTACCGGTGCAGGGAAAACCACCATAACCAACCTGATCAACCGTTTTTACAGTATCCAGGACGGCAAGATCCGCTACGACGGTATTAATGTCAACAAGATTAAGCTGGATGACCTGAGAAGGTCCCTGGGAATCGTTTTGCAGGATACCCACCTGTTTACGGGAACAGTCATGGAGAATATCCGTTACGGGAAGCTGGACGCCACCGATGAGGAGGTGGTGAGGGCTGCGAAGCTGGCGAATGCGGACGGTTTTATCCGCAGACTGCCGGAAGGCTATAATACCATGCTCCACGGCGACGGCGCAAACTTAAGCCAGGGGCAGAGACAGCTGCTTGCCATTGCCAGGGCGGCCATTGCCGACCCGCCGGTGCTGATTCTGGATGAGGCTACCAGTTCCATTGACACCAGAACCGAAAAACTGGTGCAGCAGGGCATGGACGCGCTTATGAAGGGGCGCACTAACTTTGTCATTGCCCACAGGCTGTCCACGGTTAAAAACAGTGACTGTATCATTGTGCTGGAGCAGGGACGCATCATCGAGCGCGGCACCCATGACCAGCTAATCGAGCAGCAGGGCAAGTATTACCAGCTCTATACGGGAAATGCTATGGCACAAAGCTGACAATATAGGGGCTGTGAAAAATGGAGTGATGAAACTTACGTTTTTCACGGCTCTTTTCTCTCTGTACCCATTTCTTTCAAAAGTTCCTCATTGAAAATATTCAAATTTTCCCTCGTCTTTTTTATAACTATTGACAAATGATTTATACGACTGTATAATTGCTTATACAATCGTATAATAGAGGAGGTGCTGATAAATGGACAAGATTATGAAAAAGTTAGGGGAAGCTGAATTGGAAATCATGCAGGTAATTTGGAAAACAGACGTTCCCGTTACTTCCGGTTTCATCTTAAAAGAATTACAGGAACGGAGAAAGTGGCAGCTTTCCACTCTTATGACTTCATTATCACGTTTAGTTGATAAAGGATTTATCAGTTGTGACCGTACTACCGGAAACAATCTGTATTCATCAATTATTTCAGAGAATGATTTTAAGGCAAAAGAAAGCAAAAGTTTTTTAGAGAAACTGTATAATAATTCCATACAGAATATGGTTGCTACCCTTTACAGCAATAAGGCGATAAAAGATACTGATATGAACGAATTGAGAAAATTTTTAGATGATTTGGAGGAAAAATGATAACAGCCTTGTTTTTAAATGTAATTGCTATTTCCATATCAACAAGCCTTATTATAATTTTTCTGCTCATTTTCGCACCATTCCTGAATAAGAGGTATGCGGTAAAGTGGAAATATCTAATATGGGTAGTTATTGCCGTTCGCTTGATCATACCATTTAGTATAGACATCCCGATTCCACAGATCGTGCTTGATGTCCCGGCAGAGATTACAGCTCCCATTGGCACAAATAATGAAAATGATGCTCCGTCAATGTCACCGGCGGAACCAAAACCTATAGAGGCCAATAACGGAAATGCCGGTAAAGCACCAATTCAAGCAGAACGAAAACCTTTAAAGCTTACTTTGCTAGACATTGCAGCATATATATGGCTGACGGGCTGCCTGCTTTTTCTGTCGGTACATATATTCAGCTTCCTGCATTTTAAAGGACGAATTACCAAAAAAGGTATGGTTGTGAAGGAAAGATATATTTTACGGCAGGTCTGTGAATTATCAGGAAAACTGCGGGTTAAACCCAATATCAGAATCTTGAGATATGAGGACGCAGAAAGCCCAATGGTTATTGGTTTTCTAAAACCAGTGTTAGTTTTGCCGAATTGTGATTACAGTGAGGAAGAACTGTTCTTTGTTTTGAAGCATGAATTGATACATATAAAACGCCACGATATTTATTTTAAGCTGCTTTTTGTGACCGCAAACGCTTTGCATTGGTTTAATCCCTTAATTTACATTATGCAAAAAGAAGCAGTTGTTGATATGGAATTATCCTGCGACGAAAAAGTAATCCGGCAAACCGCTTATGATGTTCGAAAAGCATATACAGAAACTCTGCTTTCAACTTTTAACAAACAGCACAAAAAAGGGACTTTTTTAACAACACAATTTTATGGGGGCAA
The DNA here is from genome assembly GCA_029050705.1 of Acetatifactor sp. Classification (GTDB taxonomy): domain Bacteria; phylum Bacillota; class Clostridia; order Lachnospirales; family Lachnospiraceae; genus Acetatifactor. Next base: position 7,572 of record JAIDME010000380.1, on the reverse strand, counting down.
AAAAATCATGAAAAAGCGGTTCAAAAATATACTGACCAGGTCACCAAAGAAAAACGGTGTATTGCTTTGTATATGTGCTGTTTGCATTGTCTTAATATCAGGAATGTTGATCGGGTGTTCCGTCATAAACAATGATTCACCGGAAGAATCGGGGCAGACAGACTTAGACAATACAAATCCAAATTTGGATGATAACAGCAATACACAAGCAGATTCACCGGATGACAGCGGTACAGATATATCCGGTGATGCACAAAATGAAAATACGGAGGACCCGTCAGAACAGTCATTAGGATCAGAGGAAAAGAGTTACAAATCTGTACTTCTGGGTGAGAGCAATTTTAGAAATAGGAGTGGTTTAGTAGACGAGAGTTTAAATATCAGCGAAATAAAACGGGCTGTTGGAGATGACGATGATGATGTTGTCGTAAGGGTCCTAAAATTTGCGGTCGTAGATCTTGACGAGGACGAGGAAGAAGAAGTCGTTCTTTGGATTCAGGTAGGCCATAACGATTATTGGGGATTTGAGATATTGCATTATCTAAACGGGGAAATCTATGGGTATCCGATATGGTATAGATCATTTATGGATTTGAAAACAGACGGCACATTTTCAATTTCATACAGCGCTGCTGATCAAGGAGTGGGGAGAATGACTTTTTCCGAAAACGGGTACAGTATAAGCGAGGCTTACACCTATACTACATTTTTGGGCGATGGTGAATATACTGTAGAGTATTTTGTAGATAATGAACCTTGTTCAATGGATGATTATTTTGACGTTGTAGAGGGTCAAGACCAAAAAGCAGATGTGGAATGGTATGACTTTTCTGAAGACAACATAAATGCCGTTTTGCAATAGTGCTCTTTAATGTAATGTATTTTCATATAACACCCTTGATTTATGCATAAAATAGTAATATAATACTCAACGTAAATAAAGGTAAAATTCTTCGGGGTTGGGTGTGATTCCCTACTGGCGGTAAAGTCCGCGACCCGGGAAAGGAAAGAGTGTAAAAATTTTTCCGACCCGGCTGACTCGGTGAAAGTCCGGGACCAACAGTAAAGTCTGGATGAGAGAAGAAAGCTTCGGCTGTATTTTTCTGCATTTTGCAGTGAAGGCCGGCGGCAGCGCATGTAAACCCCGAACCTGTATGGTTCGGGGTTTTTGGCGGATTGAAGACGAAAAAGTGACAATCAGCCCTGCGCATAAGAAGAATTTTCCGACAAAGAAAAATTGGAGGAAATGAAAATGAACAATCTGTTTCAAAGTGTTGCTGACAATCTGCTTTATGTACTGGGGTTTCTGCTGGTCATTGCCGCGTTGTTTGTGGTTGCGTACCTTCTCGAAAAAGCGGCGCAAAAAAAGAACGGTATCAGCGAGAAGATGTTCAGCACTCGGAAAACGGCCATGATCGGCATGTTTTCCGCTATTGCCGCCATACTTATGCTGTTTGAGTTCCCGCTGCCTTTTGCCCCCGCCTTTTACGAGCTGGATTTCAGCGAACTCCCGATTCTGGTAGGCACGTTCGCCTTTGGACCGGCGGCGGGGGTGATGATGGAGTTTGTGAAGATTTTGCTGAAGCTGCTCTTCAAGGGGACATCCACTGCTTTTGTAGGGGACCTTGCCAACTTTGCGGTGGGCTGCAGCTTTATTCTTCCGGCATCTGTGGTTTACAGCTTTAGGAAAAACAAAAAGAATGCAGTGATTGCCTGTGTGGCGGGAACTCTGTGCATCACCGTTTTCGGCACGGCCTTCAATGCAGTTTATCTGCTTCCCGCTTTTTCCAGGCTTTACGGAATACCTCTGGACAGTCTGCTGGCTATGGGAATGGAGGCGAACAGTCTGGTGAAGGAGGGCAGTATCGTCAGCTTTGTGGCAGCCTGCGTCGCCCCCATGAACCTGATCAAGGGTGCCAGTGTGTCGCTGGTAACTATGCTGATCTATAAACCTTTAAGTCCCCTCATCAAGGGCAGGCATTGAAGTATCCGTATGTCGGCGCGGCTTACTGTGCGGCTGGACTGTTGCTGACGGTTCGGCCGTGCAAAGAATATTCTTGCATTTTGTGTCTGTTTAGAGTAAAATTTTTTGCAGGCAAAGCAATCCGGCATGGAGGACAGGCATGATTGAACTGGATGTAAAGATAGAAGCGAATGATTTGTATGACTATATGCTGAGGCATTCCTACAACAGTGCGGTGGGAATCATCGGAAGCTGTTTCGGAGCACTGATCATCGTGCTGGCGGTGCTGACAACGCAGTGGATTTACCTGATATTCGGGCTGATCATACTGCTTTATCTGCCCTGGACGTTGTTTTTCAGAAGCAAGCGGCAGGTGCTGAGCAATCCCAGCTTCCAGCAGCCGCTCCATTATCTGTTGGATGACCAGGGGCTTACGATTTCCCAGGGGGAGGATTCTGTGCAGTATCTCTGGGAGGAGATGCACAAGGCGGTATCTACCGGGAGAAGCATTATTCTCTATACCTCGCCCATGAATGCCACTATTTTTCCCAAGAGGCAGCTGGAGGATCAGAAGATTGCGGTGATCGAGATGATTTCAACGCATATGCCGCCGGCAAAAGTCAGGATTCGGAGCTGAGGCGGTAAAACTCCAAATATTGAAATTAGTACCCGCTAAAGCGGGCATGCGGGTGTAGATATGGATGAATTCAGTGTGAATATACGGGAGCAGCTGGAAAACGCAGGAAGAGCCGTTTTGGAGACCCGGAATCCGGAGGAAACCTTTGAACTGGGAAAGTGTCTTGGGGAAGCCGCTTATGCCGGACAGGTCTGTACCCTGATCGGAGAACTCGGAGTGGGAAAGACCGTGTTCACGCAGGGATTTGCAGCGGGGCTTGGCGTTGAAGGGCCGGTCAGCAGCCCAACATTTACCATTTTGCAGATATATGATGAGGGACATCTGCCTTTTTATCACTTTGATGTATACCGTATAGCCGATGTGGAAGAGATGGAGGAGATCGGCTATGAGGAATGCTTTTACGGAGAAGGGGTTTCTCTGATAGAATGGGCGAATCTGATAGAGGAGATTCTGCCGGAGCAATATACTCGGATCACGATAGAAAAAGATTTGGAACAGGGCTTTGATTACCGCAGGATCACGCTTCAGAGGATTGGATGAGTTTATGAAAATACTTGGGTTGGACAGTTCCGGGCTTGTGGCGGGTGTCGCAATCGTGGAGGATGGGGTTTTGCTGGCGGAGTATACCACCGATTATAAGAAGACCCATTCCCAGACACTGCTTCCCATGTTGGACGAGCTGCGGACTATGATTGAACTGGATATGAGTACGGTAGATGCCATTGCGGTGGCATCCGGGCCGGGCTCTTTCACGGGGCTGCGCATCGGTTCCGCCACGGCGAAAGGCCTGGGGCTTGCGCTGAAAAAACCGTTAGTGGAGGTGCCGACTCTGGAGGGGCTTGCCTGGAATCTCTGGGGGACTGACCGTGTTGTATGCCCTTTGATGGATGCCAGGCGGAATCAGGTCTATACGGCGGCATATGAGTTTGTGTCCGCGGGAGAGAACTTTGAACTTAAGGTGTTGATACCCCAGAGCCCGTCGGATATTGAGGCGATGCTGGAAAAGTTGAACGGGCTGGACAGGCCTGTGATCTTTCTGGGGGATGGAGTGCCTGTATATCTGGAACTTATCCGGCAAAAAATCAAGGTAGAATATAGTATTGCGCCTGCCGGAAACAACAGGCAGCGGGCAGGCAGCGTGGCGGCTCTGGGTGCGGTTTACTTTGCCGCGGGGAAGACGGTGGACGCCGCAGAACATCGCCCGGAGTACCTCAGAAAGAGTCAGGCGGAGCGGGAAGAGGAAATGAAGGCTTTTTAAGGCCGGAGATGCTATGTGGAGGAAGGTCAGTGGAGATTACAGTCAGAGAACTTCTTGAGGAAGATATACCGAGACTTGCGGAGATTGAGGCAGAATCTTTTTCCATGCCCTGGTCAGCGCAGGATTTTAAAAATCTGCTGTCTTATTCTTACTGCAATTATGTTGTAGCGGTGGCTGACGGCCAGGTGGCAGGCTGTTGCGGGTTTTCCAATGCATGCGGCGTGGCGAATATTGACAATGTTGTGGTGGCGGCGGATTTCAGAGGGAAGGGAATTGCTCAGATGATGCTTCAGGAGCTGATCGCAGCGGGAGAAGCGGAGCAGGTGGAAGCTTACACTCTGGAGGTGCGGGTCAGCAATACGGCGGCCATTCATATTTATGAAAAATTTGGTTTTGTGTCCGAAGGAATTCGTCCATGTTTTTATGAAAAACCCACTGAAGATGCAAATATTATGTGGAAAAGGCTTTAACAACAATTTCCACAGCCACAGCCTCGTCTTTTTGATAAAATAGAGCTGGCACATGATAATTGTCCATTACAAAAAGGGAGAGATCAGAATGCGGAAGTACGAGGACGGACAGGACAGAAAGCTGGTTCATGTCGTATGTAACAAGTGTGGCAGGGTTTTGAAGGTGGAGGACGGATATCTGAAGGAGGGATGTTTTTCGGCGGAGGCTGTTTTCGGGTATTTCAGCCGAAAGGATGGAAGCACTCACAGTTTTGATCTGTGTGAGGACTGCTATGACGAGATGGTTTCGCAGTTCAGTGTGCCCGTTGAGGAAAAGGAGGGTACAGAGCTGCTTTAAGAATTTGAGTGCGCGCAGCGGCGCGCGGATGGGAGCAAAATGTTAGATGTTTGTCTGCTGGGAACAGGGGGGATGATGCCGCTGCCTTATCGGTGGCTCACGGCGCTGATGCTCCGGTATAACGGGAAAAGTATTTTGATTGACTGCGGGGAGGGAACCCAGATTGCACTCAGAGAAAAAGGCTGGAGTCCCAAGCCGGTGGATATTATCTGCTTTACCCATTATCATGCAGATCACATCAGCGGCCTGCCCGGCATGCTTCTGACCATGGGGAACGCCGAAAGGACGGAGCCGCTGCTGTTGATTGGGCCCAAAGGTCTGAACAGAACGGTAAATGCCCTTCGGACGATTGCGCCGGAGCTGCCCTTTGAAATAAACTGTATGGAAATTTCAGAGGCTGAACAGGAATTTTTTTTTGAAGGTTTTCGGATAAAGGCTTTTAAGGTGAACCATAGTGTGGTATGCTATGGATATAGCATGATAGTTGACAGGGCCGGGAGGTTTGACAGAGAGCGCGCCCTGGAGCAGCAGATTCCCATGAAGCTGTGGAGCAGGCTGCAGAAAGGGGACACCATCGAGGAGGCCGGACGCATCTATACGCCGGATATGGTACTTGGAGCGGCCCGGAAAGGGCTGAAGGTTACCTACTGTACGGATACTCGTCCTACCGACTCTATTGCGGCAAATGCACAGGATTCGGATATCCTGATTCTGGAGGGGATGTACGGGGAGCCTGAAAAGCTGGCCAAAGCAAAGGAAAACAGGCATATGACCATGTATGAGGCGGCCAGGATAGCGAAGGCAGCACAGGTGCCGGAACTCTGGCTGACTCATTACAGCCCCTCTCTGATGCATCCTGAGGAGTACATTGGAGAGGTGCGTAAGATTTTCCCGGCGGCTGTGGCGGCAAAGGATGGAAGGACCAGAGAACTTAACTTTGCGGAAGAATGACTATAAGTGCCGTGAGGGCAGCAATGTCATGGCGGAATGATGAGGTGGGATATGAAAAAATCCACAGTGAGAGTGACTATAATTTTAATCGTGTTGATTGTCGGCCTGATAGCTCTGTATTCCTTTTTGATGAGCAGGATGAAAAGCGAGTTGCCGGCAGCCATGACCGTTGTGCAGACTGTGCTCAGTCGGGATTTGACGAAAAATTATCCGGCCACCGTGAAGGAAGTTGTCAAGTATTACACGGAAATAGAAAGATGCTTCTATAACGAGGAGTGCACCGACGAAGAAATTGAAGCGCTCGGTATGCAGGCGAGAATGTTGTATGACCAGGAGCTGCTTGATAATAATGAAATGGCAATCTACATAACAAAGCTGAGAGAGGATGTTAAACGTTTTAAGGATGCAAAGCGGCGGATTATCTCTATTGTTGTGGCATCCAGCACAAATGTTGACTATTTTTCAGATGATGGTTATGATTTTGCAAGACTGTACTGCGCCTATACCGTAAAGCAAAACAATGGACAGAACGTCTCGGAAGGCAGAATTTATCTGCTGCGCAGGGATGAGGACAGACATTGGAAGATATATGGCTGGGACTCTGAGGACAATGTGCAGGTGGGGGAATAGGGAGGAACATTTTTTGGAACAGTTGAATAAGTCGGAGGTTTTAATCCTGGCGATTGAGACCTCCTGTGATGAGACAGCAGCATCTGTGGTGAAAAACGGCAGAGAGGTGCTGTCAAATGTTATTTATACGCAGATTGCCCTGCACACCAGGTTCGGCGGCGTTGTGCCGGAGATTGCGTCCAGAAAACACATCGAGAAGATAAATCAGGTGATTGAGCAGGCGCTGGAGGATGCAAAAGTCACGCTCCGGGATATTTCGGCCATTGCGGTGACTTATGGTCCCGGACTGGTGGGCGCGCTGCTGGTGGGAGTGGCGGAGGCGAAGGCAATCAGCTTTGCCACAGGAATTCCACTGGTGGGAGTACACCATATCAGCGGACATATCAGCGCAAATTATATTGAGCATAAGGAACTGGAGCCGCCCTTTGTGTGCCTTGTGGCATCCGGCGGACATTCTCATTTGGTGGTGGTGAAGGATTATGGTCAGTATGAGATTATCGGAAGAACCAGGGACGATGCTGCGGGGGAAGCCTTTGACAAGGTTGCAAGAGCCATTGGCCTGGGGTATCCCGGCGGTCCGAAGATAGACAGTCTTTCCAAAGAGGGAAATCCGGATGCAATTCCGTTCCCCAGGGCGAAGGTTGCTGAAAATGAGTATGACTTCAGTTTCAGCGGCTTAAAGTCGGCGGTATTGAATTACCTGAATTCCTGCCGGATGAAAGGGGAGGAGGTCATTCAGGCTGATGTGGCGTCATCCTTCCAGAAAGCGGTCATTGATGTGTTGGTGGAACACTCGCTTCATGCGGTAAAAGCGTTCGGATATGATAAGTTCGCCATCGCCGGAGGGGTTGCCTCAAATTCATCATTGAGGGCGGCATTTGAGCAGGAGTGCGCAAAACGCGGGATTGCTTTTTTTCATCCGTCACCGGTTTTCTGCACAGACAATGCCGCCATGATCGGCGTTGCAGGGTATTATGAATATATAAAGGGCGTGAGGCATGGATATGATTTAAATGCAGTACCGAACTTGCCGTTACAATGAGGGGTGCAGGAGGAGAAAATAGGATGAATGGCACCCGAATGGAGGGGCGGATTTTGCAGGAGGAAAAGATATGAAAAAGCGTTGTACCGCCATTGTGCTGGCGGCAGGCGGCGGCAGACGAATGAACAGCACTGTTGCAAAGCAGTTTATGCTGCTGGGGGGCAAGCCGCTGATCTGGTATTCCCTGCAGGCAGTGGAGCAGTCAGAGATTATCGATGACTGTATTCTGGTCACAGGAAGGAACCTGTTTATTATGTAAATGAAGTACTGACTATTAAAAACCA
>JAIDME010000038.1 GCA_029050705.1 Acetatifactor sp. | reverse complement strand
TGTTTAAAGTATAGCAGAGCGCTCCCTGAATAATCAATTATCAATTCGTTGTTTGAGAATCAAGCCGCCGTTGTTTTTCGAGTTCATTACAGAAACATTGCAAATTTATTATAAAGAGGGTATACTGTAACCATACGCAACTGACAAAATAAATTGCAGGAGGATTCCCATGGGAAAGAAAAATGATTTCGAAGACGAAGAAATGACCGTAGAGCTGGAGCTGGATGACGGCACCAACGTAAACTGCGCCGTTATCACTATCATCACGGTCAATTCCAAAGATTATATTGTCCTTCTCCCTCTGAATGAGGAGGGTGAGAACGAGGACGGAGAGGTCTGGTTTTACCGTTACAGCGAGAATCCGGATGATCCCAACGAGGAACCTGTTTTGGATTATATCGATGATGACGACGAATATGAGGCGGTTGCCGATGCCTTTGACGAGTATCTGGACAACTGCGAATTTGACGAGCTTATTGAAGATGAGGAAGAAGATGAAGAGTGATTTTTCCCTCTTCTTAAAAGCGGATTCAAAAATCTCGAAGGAAGCCTGGGGCGCGCACTGTCACCGGTAAGGTACAGAAGTTCCAGGCTTTTTTTCGCTCTGGTCATCGCTACATAGAAAATGCGTCTCTCCTCCTCAATCCGCTCTCTCGTCTGCAGTTCGCCGTGTGGAAATATCTTCTCATTGCAGTCGGGAATGATAACCCTGTCAAACTCCAGCCCCTTGGCCCCATGTACTGTCATAAGACATATGGTCTCCTTTTCATCTGACTGTACAAAGCGTTTTTCTGTTTCTCCTATATAATTTTCCTGTGCTTCCGCCCAATCACGTACATTATTAAAATGTCCGGCATAAGCATTCAGCCACTAAGTAATCTCCCGCAACTCGGAAAGTTTTTCCTGATTTCCTTTTGCCAGCGTCCGGAGATACCCTTCGTAGCCCACTGCTTTCAGAATATATCGTACTCCCAGCATCAGCGGCATATCCTTCAAAAGATCCAACTGCTTTCGAAGGCAGGACAGACGTTCCAATACATCCCGCCTGTATCCGGCATCTGCATACTCTCTGTAATACGCCTGCATCTCCGGAATCGTCCGGCCCTCCCCCACCGCCTCCCTGCTGATATATCTTACAGGTCTGTTGACAACACGAAGCAGATATTCCCTGCGCCAGTCTCCGGAAGCAAGCAGCAGATACGCCATAATATCCTTTACCACAAAATGCTCGTAAATATTTTGCCCCCGCTCTCTCACAAAATAGGGTATTCCCGCACTGTGCATAGCCGCTGCAATCCTCTGCATACAGGAATTGGTGCGGAACAGGATAGCACACCTCGCGCCATTCTCCACATGGTTCCTCCTCCATTCCGCCGCCTGCCGCAAAAGCCAGTCGGTCTGTGCAGTCCTGTCCTGAAAGGAGGTGATATGCAGTCCTGCCGGCTCTGCTGCATTTCCTGCCGTTCCTGACTCATCTGCAGCATCTGCCTTAAGGGCCTTGGGAAATCTGTCCTGATTTTCCTCAATGACAGACAGCGAAGCTTTGACAATCTCTTCTGTACACCGAGAATTCACATCCAGCAAAAGCCTTTCTGCTCCGAAGTCCTCCCCGAACCGCCGCAGAATATCCGGACTTGCTCCCCGAAATCCATAAATGGACTGGTCATCATCCCCAACGGCAAACAGATTGTAGGGCTCCGCAGCCAAAAGCCTGATAACCTCATACTGGATGGGATTACAATCCTGGAATTCATCTATGAGAATATACCGGAAGCGGTTCTGCCAGCTGCGCCGTACTTTTGGATTTTCTTTCAGAAGCCTCCGGCATTCGAAAAGCATGTCATCAAAATCCACCGCCCCTGCCTCCCGTACTGCCTCTGTATAGGCCGTAAGTATTTCCCCAAAACGCTCTCCCCAGCCGGGAGGCATTTCGGATATGGCACGCTCCCTGTCAGCGGTATTTTTATACAGGCTTACCGCCGCCAATATTTTGACAGCATCCTCCGAGAGTTCCGAAGTCATTTCGTAACGCCTCAAAATGGAAATCATAAGCTTTTTCTTTCGGGAATCATTGATCAGCTGCATATGACGGAATCCGCCGGACTCCAGTAAAATGTGATAGAAAACGGAATGAAAGGTTCCGAAATTAACGGGAGAAAATTGGTTGGACAGCTGCCGGAAACGGCTCTGCATGGCCGCAGCAGCTTCCTTTGTAAATGTGATGACCAGAATTTCTTCAGGGGGAACACCCCGCTCCAGAAGATAAAGGATTCGTTTTGTAATTGTGAAGGTCTTCCCGGAGCCGGGACCAGCCAGCAAAAGCAGCGGTCCCTCGCCCCAGGTCACAGCTCTGCGCTGTGCATTGTTCAAGCTATTTAGTTCAAGCATTGGCAAGCTTTTCAATTCCTTTCCTGATTCTCTCCAGAACCTCCTCTTTCCCAAGCACCTCCATAATCTCGGTAGCACCGGCGGGAGTCATCTGCTTGCCGGACAGAGCGGTTCTTAGCGGCCACATTACAAATCCGGTTTTGATCGTCTGCCCCGTCCTTGCCCCCTTCTCCTCCGCATATTTCAGCAGCATCCGGTACAGGCTGTCATTGCTGTAGTCTTCCTGCGCCTCAAGCAGGGGAAGCACCTCCTTTAAGACCTCCAGCGAAGACGCGCTGTCCGTCTTCATCTTCTTGTGAGTATACATTGCCACATCATACTCCGGCAGTTCCTGAAAGAAATCCACATGATCCGCTATATCGGGGAACACCTCAATACGTGTCTTCACCATATTTGCAATCTTCTTCAGGTCAAAATCCTTCGTCAGCACTTTTTTCAGGTATGGCTCCGCCATCTCGTAAAACTTATCAGAGTCCATTGTCTTGATATACTCACCGTTCATCCAGCGCAGCTTCACAATGTCGAAAACTGCGGGGGACCTGCTGATTCTGTGAAAGTCAAACTTCTGAATTAATTCCTCCAGGCTGAATATCTCACAGTTCTCCTCAGGAGACCAGCCCAGCAGCGCAATAT
>JAIDME010000379.1 GCA_029050705.1 Acetatifactor sp. | reverse complement strand
CTTCCTACTCAGCCGTTCAGACATAAACAGCATTAGCCCTCCAAAAAGCAGCAGGTATGCGTGATACAGGCCGATACTTACATGGGCTGCCAGAAGGCCGAACACAGGGGGCATGAAGGTGGAGCCCAAATAAGCGCTTGCCATCTGGATTCCGATGACGGCCTGAGAATTTTCACGGCCGAAGTTGTCGGGGGTGGAGTGAATGATGGAAGGGTAGATTGGCGCGCAGCCAAGGCCCACGATGATCAGACCTGCCAGAGCCGGGAAATCAACTGAAAGCGGGAGCAGAATCAATGCGGCGCCTGTTAGAGCGGTCAGCGTCCCGATGCGGATGAGCATCCGGTCTCCGAGTTTGTCTGCCACAAAGCCGCAGAGGAAGCGCCCGAAAGTGATGCCCAGATAAAACAGAGACGCAAACATGGCGGCGGTCTCTGCATCGATGCCGCGATGCTGTACCAGATAGCTGCTGGCCCAGATGCCGGTGGTGGATTCCAGAGCGCAATAAGACCAAAAGGTGATCAGTACAAAGGGAACGCCCTTAAGCTGCAATACCTGACGTATGGAGAGAGCCTTCCCGGAAGGTGTGGTTGTGTCGGAGTTTTTGTCAGAGCCGGTCTCCGAGGTTGTATTTTCGGCAGTTCCGGTGGATGCAGCCTTCTTCCACAGGGGAAGACTGAAAAACAAAACAGCAGTCAGCACGATCTGCAGTATGGACACAATGCGGAAGCCCAGACCCCAGCCTGAGTGGCCGGTGAGGGCGTAGCTCATGATGTAGGGGCTGACGGAGCAGCCAACGCCCCAGAAGCAGTGCAGCCAGCTCATGTGGCGGGATGCGTAGTGGAGTGCTACATAGTTGTTCAGGGAGGCGTCCACCGCTCCGGCGCCCAGACCGTAGGGAATGGCCCAGAGGCAGAGCAGCCAGAAGGAGCTGCTGACTGAAAAGCCGAACAGTGCTGCTGCGGTAAGAAAGACGCTGACAGCAGTTACCAGCCCGGTGCCGAATCTGCGCGTGAGGCGGTCGGAGAGCAGGCTTGACAGAATGGTGCAGCCTGAGATCAGCATTGTGATAATGCCCATATAGGACACCGGCACCTGTAAATCCCGGTGCATAACGGGCCATGCGGAGCCGATCAGGGAGTCAGGCAGTCCCAGACTGATGAATGCAATATAAATGATGACCAGTAGTAATGAATACATAAAAGCCTCCGTAATTCTGTTTATTTGTTGTTTCGGTATGGGAAAAGCTATGCTATTATAACATGGAAGGGCAGAAATTAACAGAGATTATGTCACAATTTATGAACTGTTACAATTTTTCAGATGAAAAGAGGAACCGGATGAAAAGAAATGTCAGCCTGGAGGAGATATCCGACGGGCGTCTGTATGGATATCATGATATGGTGAAGGCGGACTGCCACGGCTGCAGGAGCTGCCACAAGTGCTGTTCCGGGATGGGGAATTCCGTCATACTGGATCCCTATGATATGTGGCGATTACAAAAGGGATTGAACAAATCCCCGCAGGAGCTTCTGGGGGAGGGTAAGCTGGAACTGCATGTTGTGGACGGATGCATCCTGCCGAACCTGGCTATGCAGGGAACGGAGGAGGCGTGTGGCTTTCTGGACGGGGAAGGAAGATGCAGTATTCACGCCTTCCGACCGGGGGTCTGCAGGCTGTTTCCCCTGGGGCGCTATTATGAGGACGGGGATTTCCGATATTTTTTGCAGAAGGGTGAATGCAGCGCTGCCAACCGTTCCAAGGTGAAGGTCGGCAAGTGGATTGACACGCCTGAGCCGGGAAAATATCATGATTTTCTCTGTACCTGGCATTATCTTCTGAAGGATGTGGAAGAGGCTGTCCGGGGACAGGAAGACAGCGAGTATTCAAGAGCATTGAACATGCGGCTGCTGGGAATATTTTATTTTGAGGCAAGCACCGGGGAAGATGACTTCTACGGGATGTTTGAGGAAAAAGTTAGGCACTTTCGGGATTGTTTTTTCAGGAATGTCCTTGAATGAATAGCATCTGTCTATCAGTAGCTGAATGCAGGAAAACACGCCGCTAAAATATAGCGGCGTTATTTTATAAAGGGGTGCAATGTTTGACGCTTATCTGGGATTTGTACTCCGGTGGGGGATATACTTATGAGTGCCATCATGATCCCTGTCTGATTTTTGATCTTCTGCCTTCTCATTGCATTTATGGGCAATCAGTAACAGATTAACATTTATCAGCTCTTTATCAAATATAAGTGAGGTGAGAATGTTGACATTATCATTAGAAATATCCTTCAGATATTGTTTTAATTTTTCAACATCTTTTGAAGTAAACTCACCAATCAACTGGAATGCAAAATCAGACACCTCTGAAAAGTTGTAGTTTTGAAGGGCTGGCAGTATAGATTCAATAGTTCCTTCGAACTGCAAGTACTCAAGACTTCCTTTTTGGAGGCTGTAGGTGTTACGGGTAACGTCAATATTCATAATATTAATAAAATCTTCAATTGTAAATTTTTCATAGGCGCTTTCTGTCAATGTGGGTTTTAAAGAGTATATCAATGCATTGTAGTCTCTTGGTAGTTCTAAGGTAACGGTTACAGTTTTAACTTTGTCACGAACAAAGGATGGAGGCGTGCTTATTATAGAACCAGAAATATAATTTCGCATCCAATCGAAATCTTCATCAGTATCATCTGTTTTGGTCCCGGCTTGACTGTCAGAAACGGTTGTATCGTGTCGATCAGTTCGGTCAAATATAGTTGGGTTGTTGCTCTTTCCACTTGCTAAATCAGCGTTGTGCCTATAGCTTTCAAGGATATTGAGTTCCGGTTTTGTTAAAGAAATATAGTTATCTCCCTTGATGCAGTTTAGGAATACCTCAGCTATAAAGGCAAGTTCATCTTCTGATTCATTGCATTTCAAAAGTCTTTTTTTCTCATTCTCGGGCAATGTAGAATTTATTACAAGAGCAAGCAGGGCTTCGGACACGACTGTAAAGTCTTGTATATTGATTTTTTTCAGCCTGTCTATAACACTTTCTCTGTCCAGGTTAAGCAGTTTCACTCGAAGTTCATTACTTAGATTTTTTTTGCCTTTTGCATAATTTGTGCACACGGAATCAGATAGTATGTCGCTACTATCTGAACCAATATAACCCCTAAGAAGAAGGTTGATACAATTTCGCTGTGTTAAATTTGTTGACTGCTTGATGCCGCATGCATAAAATGTGGCGAATGTGAGCGGTATACCTTTTTCAATTGACACCTGTTTCACCTTCTTGATGTTGTATGCTACATTATTGTTTCTTTATGAAATGTTTATGGTGGACAAAAGTCGCTGTTTGGTATAGTATATCATATAGAAAAGAATTTGACAAGAAAATATCAAAATTTGAACAAGATAAAAACAAGATTATAGCAAAGCAAGAACAAAATTGTTAAAAATTAAATGAAAATACGGCAAGGCATAAAATAATTTTGAAAAATGTTAAAAAAAATCTTATAAATATTTTTGCTGCATATAATTGTAATTGCCGGAAAGCCAGACGATAAAACAGATAGTTTTAGCTAATTACAGAGTTGAATTTTTAATGTATGATTTATACAAACAATATCGTAAAGAACAATTCACCAGGCCGGAAAGGAGAGTATAAGATGGAATTAAATGAATTAATTTATTATCAGGCAAATAAGAAACGCTTAGATAGAATTATAAACAATAAAAATAATATTGTTCCTTTTGTTGGGGCCGGCGTTTCAAAGAGTTGTGGGTTGTATTTATGGCAAGAGCTCCTTGATAAGCTTGCAATTGATTATTTTACACCTGCTCAGATCCATAGTTTGAAGTCTGCAAATGATTTATTTGGATATGCAGATAAGATTGTAGCGGCTGCCGGAAATATAGACATGATCATGAAGAGAATCGGGGAAATATTTGATGAGGCGGAAGTAGTACATACGGAGATACCATCTTTACTTGTGTCATCTTTTTCTCCTCTGGTAATTACTACCAATTATGATACATTACTTGAGACGGCTTCTGTTGATTCGCCAATGGGACCGATTAAGCCGCTTTTACCATGTCATGAGGGTCAGATGAATGAGGCAATTGCACTTAATAGTAGGCGACTTCTAAAGTTGCATGGTTCAATAGAAGAAATATCTTCTCTTATACTTACAACAAAGCAATACAAAAATTATTATGGTCAAAAATGGAGGAGGGGAAACAGAATACTTCCGATTAATTTAAAGAACATTTTTGAGGGAAAAAAGGTTCTTTTTGTGGGATGCAGTCTGGATAAGGATTATACGCTTGATATTCTGCAGGAATGCGTAAAGCGCAATCATACTATTTCACATTTTGCCATTGTACCATATCTTTCAAACCCTGAAAAGCGGGTTAAGAGACAAAGGAAATTAACAAAACTTGGAATAGAAGCAATTTATTATCCTGAAGGGAACTTTGAGGCAGTCGGTCAGTTGATTCAATTTTTGGCAGATGAAAAGTGAAGCGTTTGACTATTGAGTAGATGCTGGATTTGTTTTCTTAAGGATGTAGAAGAGGCTGTCCGGGGGCAGGAGGACAGCGAGTATTCAAGAGCATTGAACATGAGGCTGCTGGGAATATTTTATTTTGAGGAAAGCACCGGGGAAGATGATTTCTACGGGATGTTTGAGGAAAAAGTTAGGCGCTTTCGGGGGAAAAAATAAACCCTATGTGGTTTTGAACTGCATAGGGCGTTCTTTATTTCGAAAGCGAAATCGGTAAAATGTGATTAATCTAAATCATGTATACACAAAATCATTATCAATGGCAAAACAGCGGTTGCTTTTTAAAATAAAATTTGTAATATTATATAATAAAACAATATATCAATGCGCTTATAATGAGATACAGAAGGGACAGGTTATGAGTAAAAAGGAAGGCAGTTCTGATAAAAGATATTGGGCAGGTAATGAAGTATTTGATACTTTATGTGAAGTAGTTATGCAAAACCGCTTGATTTGCTTAACAGGGGCGGGAATATCTAAAAATTTAAAACTGGAAGATGGTACAGACGCTCCGGATTGGAGAGGACTTTTATCAAAATTATCAGGGGATTTAAAGGAAAAACTGGATAATGAGCAAAAGAAGGATATAGACGAATTGTTGTCTGATAAGGCAAAAGGCGAGGAATTGATAGAGGCGGCAACTATCCTGAAAAAAGCGGATAAAGATTTATTCAATAAATATTTTGTAAAGTCTGTTAAACTTGAAAATGGAGTTTGTTCTGATACACACAAACAATTGTTAAAATTATGTCCGAACGGAATAATTACGTATAATTATGATGAAGCACACGAAAATGCAATGGAAGCAATGGGACAAAAAAATGATTGGACTGTTTTAACGCCCTATGATGAAGACAAGATTAAGGAGATTATCTTAAATAGATTTGAACATAAATTTTTATTGAAAGCTCATGGGACTGTAGATGAACAAGATAATATGGTGTTAACCAGAGACTCCTATCGTGATTTATTTGTTAAGTATCCTGCATACAAAGCTTTTTTGCAAAATTTATTAACAAATTATCAGCTGCTTATTGTGGGATTTGGGTTTTCGGATCCGGATTTTGAACTGTTAATAAAAAACATATTCAGTGCATATGGTTCGCCTATTCAAAAACATATTGTAATTAAGCATGAACATCATAAAAGTTCAATGGATACTTTTTATAAACTCAGATATGGAATGAATTATCTTTATGTTAAAGATTATAATGATATACCAATAATTCTGGAGGATTGTATTTCTTCAGGCGGCAAATATATGGATAATGTAATAGATATTTGCTTATCAAAAGAAATAGAAAAAAGAAGTAAGGTACATAAAGATATAAGA
>JAIDME010000378.1 GCA_029050705.1 Acetatifactor sp. | reverse complement strand
ACCCCTGCCGTAATGACATTATCCATAAGGTTCATCTTATCAATCAGATAAATCTGCTGGAATACGAATCCACACTGCTTCCGCCGAAATACAGCTAATTTGTCATTGCTTAGCTTTGTGATGTCCGTTCCGTCAAAGTGAATCTCCCCGCCGTCCGGTTTATCCATCCCTGAAAGGGAATACATCAGAGTAGACTTGCCTGCCCCCGATGAACCCATGATAACAGTAAAATCCCCCTTGTAAATATCAATATTCAGGTCCGAATAAATAACCTGAATACTTTCGCCCTTGCCAAAAGTTTTTTTCAAATGCTTTGCCGATATGACTGTTTGTTTGCTCATAATACAACCGCCTTTCTTTTAATTATGTATCATACCATACTGAAAAAGCCCGGGTTGCGCCACCAACAGTTATATACATTTGATTTTTTTATGCTACTTTCCGTTTCATATCAAAGCTGCATTTTCTGCTTTCTTGACTTTTTTTCCCGCTTAACCTATAATTTTTTATAGCTGTTCAGAACTTTCCGGAGGCGTGCTGCCTCCCGGAACTGAATGGCTGTTGCAATTTTCAGAGAAAGGAGACGGACTATGCGCCTGATACTTCATTACATGAAGATACACTGGAAACGGATCATCGGCGGCGTGTCATTGAAAACCCTTGCCGCGCTGGGTGAACTGATGATTCCTTATATATTGGAGCATATTATCGATGATGTGGTGCCCACAAAAAAAGTCCTGATGGTCTTTGCCTGGGGACTTGCCATGATCGGGGCGGCCTTTCTGGTACGCACTCTGAACATCCAGGCCAATCACCGGGCATGTGCCACCGGGCGGGACTGTATCCGCAGCCTGCGGCATGACCTGTTTCAAAAGACCATAAACCTGTCCGGCACACAGTTTGACCGGTTCGGGCTTCCCTCTCTGACCTCACGCATGACCTCCGACTCCTACAATGTACAGAATTTCATTGTCTCCCTGCAGGCTATGGGCATTCGCGCCCCGGTTATGCTCCTTGGCGGCATCATTGTCACTATGACCATGGATCCCGCCCTGTCAGGTATCCTTTGCATTATGGTTCCCGTTTTGGGCGTCATCATCTACACAGTGACCCGGCACGGCATTCCGCTGTATGACAAGGTACAGAAGAGTGTAGACGGCATTGTCCGGGTCATGCGGGAAAACATAACGGGAATCCGTGTAGTCAAGGCCCTCTCCAAGGAAGAATATGAGAAAAAGCGGTTTGATACCGTAAACCGCAACATGACAAACGCCGACATCAGGGCGGGCGTAACTATGGCAATGCCCGGCCCCATCATGCAGCTGTTTTTGAACATCGGTCTTACCCTGGTGGTTATCGTAGGTGCCCGGCGGGTCAACAGCGGTGCTATTGAACCCGGTGTCATCCTGGCTTTTCTGACATATTTTAACATGATCCTGCAGGGTGTTATGGGCCTGAACCGCATTTTCATGATGATGTCCAAGGCAACCGCCTCCGCGGACCGCATCCGGCTTATTCTGGACGCTGAGGACGACCAGCCGGTACTTCCCTTCCGTGAGGAGGAACGCCTTGATACAGATGCCCACATAGTGTTCGACCATGTGAGCTTCGCATACCACGAAAATACAGGAAATCAGCCTTCAGAGGAATTTGCGGGCGGTGTGCAGGAAAAATGTCTGTCAGACATTCATTTCTCTGTGGGACACGGTGAATCCCTGGGCATTATCGGAGCTACGGGAAGCGGAAAGACAACTGTCTTAAATCTGCTGATGCGCTTCTATGACTGCAATGAGGGCGGCGTCTACATAGACGGGCGGGATGTTCGCACCTATGAGAAG
This sequence comes from Acetatifactor sp., assembly GCA_029050705.1. GTDB lineage: Bacteria > Bacillota > Clostridia > Lachnospirales > Lachnospiraceae > Acetatifactor. The sequence goes on along the minus strand of JAIDME010000378.1, from coordinate 2,266 downwards.
GATGATCTGCGCAGAAGATTCGGAATTGCACTCCAGAATGATACCATTTTCAACGATACTCTGCGGGAAAATATCGCCTTCGGGCGGGATGTGCCGGAGACAGAAGTCGCACATGCGGCGGAGATTGCGCATCTGGCAGATTTTGTTGAAGGGCTTGAGGATAAATATGAATATATGGCCGATATTAAAGGCGCAAACTTAAGCGGCGGTCAAAAACAGCGGACACTGATCGCAAGGGCCGTGGCAGACAAGCCGGAAATACTGATTCTCGATGACTCCTCCAGCGCTCTGGACTACAGGACGGATGCTGCTCTGCGGAAATCCATACAGCGGGACTTAAGTGATGCCACCCTGATCATGGTGGCCCAGAGAGTCAGTTCTATTATGAACCTGACAAACATTCTGGTGCTGGATGAAGGCAAAATTATCGGATACGGAAACCATGAGCATTTAATGCAGAGCTGCCCCATCTACCGGGACATCTATGAGGCACAGACAAGCGCCTGAGGCACAAAACCAGGGCTGAGCTGCATAAAATTCTTGAAATACAGTAACCGGCATGAACTACAAGAAACACAGACAGGAGGGTAAAATGCCACCAAAAGGTCAGCGAGATACAAAAAAAGAAAAACCCCGTGACGCCAAAGGAACACTTCTGCGCATCTGGCGTTACGTCACCCGCTTCAGGGCGCTGATGATCATAATTGCCATCATGTGTATCGGCAGCAATCTTCTTGCGCTGGTGGGTCCCTCCCTGGCAGGCCGGGCTATTGATGAAGCCGCCGCAGGGGCAGGAAAAGTGAATTTTGAAAAAGTCTGGCACTATGCAAAGCTGATGCTGCTGTTTTACATAAGCTCATCCGTCCTGACACTGCTCATCAACTTCCTGATGATGAATGTGGGCAGAAATATTGCCCGGCAGATGCGCTCCGACGTATTTTACAAGCTGATGAAGCTGCCCGTAAATTATTTCGACCGCCATGCCGCCGGAGACATCATCAGCCGGGTGTCCTATGATATCGACGTACTCAGCACCAGCATCTCCACGGATATTGTGCAGATCATGACCAGCCTGGTAACCGTCCTGGGCTCCCTGTTCATGATGATATATATCAGTCCGCTTCTGGCGCTGATGGTACTGATCACCATACCCCTGTCCGTTTTCTATACCCGCTATATGAGCAGGAAGACCCGTCCGCTTTTCGCACGGCGTTCCGCTGCCTATGGCAAAATGAACGGATATGTGGAGGAAATGTTCTCCGGTCAGAAAACCATCCTGGCCTATGCCCGGGAAGCTTCTGTCCTGGACAAATTTGAAAGCATAAACCAGGAAGCATCAGAAGCCTTTTACTGGGCAAATCACTACGGCATGACCATTGGCCCCACCATGAACTCTATCAACAATCTTGGGTTGGCTCTGTTGGGTATGTTCGGCTCCATACTCTACCTGAAAGACCTTGTGAGCCTTGCACAGATTTCTTCCTTTGTGCTGTATTCCCGGAAATTTTCGGGTCCTATCAACGAGATTGCCAATATTGTCAGTGAAATTTACTCCGCCCTGGCTGCGGCGGAAAGAGTCTTCCGCCTGTTGGATGAGACGGAGGAAACCGTGGATGCGGAAAATGCCCTGATGCTTACGGATGTTAAGGGGGATGTTGAAATTGAAAACGTGTCCTTCGGATATGTGCCGGAAAAAGTGATTCTCCGCGATTTCAATCTGAAAGCGGAAGCCGGAAAGCTGATTGCCATCGTTGGTCCCACAGGAGCCGGAAAAACCACCGTCATCAACCTGCTGATGCGTTTTTATGATGTAAACACAGGTGAGATACGGGTGGACGGACATGAAGTCCGCAGCTTGACACGAAAGAGTCTGCGGCGGGCTTATGCCATGGTTTTACAGGATACCTGGCTGTTTAACGGAACCATCTACGAGAACATCGCCTACGGCAAAGAGGGAGCTACCCGGGACGAAGTGGTGAAGGCGGCCAAAGCGGCCAGAATACACCACTATATCATGCAACTTCCGGAGGGCTATGACACCGTCATCAGTGAGGACGGCGGCAATATATCCAAGGGTCAGAAACAGATGCTGACTATCGCCCGTGCCATGCTGTATGACGCAAGAATGCTGATTCTTGATGAAGCCACCTCCAACGTGGACACCGGAACAGAACGTCGGATTCAGGCTGCAATGCGTGAGCTGATGGCGGGTAAGACCTGCTTTGTCATCGCTCACCGCCTCTCTACTATTCAGAACGCTGACAGA